>JAGQQQ010000214.1 GCA_020426125.1 Planctomycetaceae bacterium | reverse complement strand
GCGGAACTGCGACAACTACATCGTCTCCGAGAAGGATGTGAAGAACATCCTCAACTGGAGTCCGAAACAAGCCGAACCGACTGAAATCCCTTTCATGCCGGGCCGAGTGGTCCTGCAGGACTTCACGGGTGTCCCCGCAGTCGTCGACCTTGCGGCGCTGCGTGAAGCGATGGTCCGAATGGGTGGCGATCCCAAGAAGATCAATCCGCTTGTCCCCTGCGATCTTGTCATTGACCACAGTGTTCAGGTGGACTCGTTCGCCGTGGCCAATGCGTTGCAGTTGAACGTCGAGAAAGAGTTCGAACGAAACAATGAACGTTATCAGTTCCTGAAATGGGGCCAGAAAGCCTTCGAAAACTTCCGCGTGGTTCCCCCGGCCACGGGGATTGTGCATCAGGTCAATCTCGAATACCTCGCCACTGGCGTGCTGACCAACAATGGCGTCGCGTTCCCCGATTCTCTCGTGGGGACCGACTCGCACACAACGATGATCAACGGCCTCGGCGTCGTCGGTTGGGGTGTCGGCGGGATCGAAGCGGAAGCGGTGATGCTGGGGCAACCGATCTACATGTTGCTCCCCGAAGTGGTCGGGTTCAAGCTCCATGGCCACCTGCCTGAAGGCGCGACCGCCACCGACCTCGTGCTTACCGTCACCCAGATGCTGCGGCAGCATGGCGTCGTCGGCAAGTTCGTGGAATTCTTCGGCCCCGGACTCGCGAGCATGTCACTCCCCGACCGGGCGACCATCGCCAACATGGCCCCTGAATACGGTGCCACGATGGGCTTCTTCCCCGTGGACGACGAAACCCTGCGTTACCTCGAACGGACCGGTCGTTCGAAAGAGACCGTCGATCTCGTGGAACGCTATTACAAAGAGCAGGGGATGTTCCGAACGGGGGATGGCTCGGAACTGGAATTCACTGCGACGTTGGAACTCGATCTGGCGACTGTTGAGCCATCGTTGGCGGGACCAAAGCGTCCGCAGGATCGCATTCTGTTGACAGCCATGAAATCGCAATGGGAACAGGACCTCTCGACCACGTTCGGCAAGTCGGCGGTCTCGGCCGACTCGACACCCCAGTCGATGACGGACGAAGGGGGATCCGCGTCTGCCGCGGTCGCCGTGGCTTCCGATCCCGGGTTGGAGGGTGTCCCTGTTGAGTTCGCTGGGGAGTCCTTCAAGCTGAAACACGGGGCGGTGGTCATCGCGGCGATCACCAGTTGCACCAACACCAGCAATCCCAGCGTGATGATGGCCGCCGGCCTGCTCGCCCAGAAAGCCGTTGCCAAAGGTCTCAAGCGGCAGCCTTGGGTCAAGTCATCCCTCGCACCGGGGAGTCGTGTGGTGACGGACTACCTGGAAAAGGCCGGGGTCAACAAGTCGCTCGACGAGCTGGGGTTCAATCTCGTTGGCTACGGCTGTACTACCTGTATCGGGAACAGCGGCCCCTTGCCAGATCCCATCGCTGAAGCGGTCTCCGCGAATGATCTCGTGGTCTGCTCCGTTCTGTCCGGGAACCGAAACTTTGAAGGCCGCGTCAATCAGCACGTCAAAGCGAACTACCTCGCGAGTCCCCCGCTCGTCGTGGCGTATGCTCTCGCTGGGACGACGGAAATCGACCTGACCACCGACCCGATTGGCCAGGACACCAACGGCAACGATGTCTACCTGAAAGACATTTGGCCGACTCAAATAGAAGTTGCCGACGCTGTCGCGGGAGCGATGTCGCCGGAAATCTTTCAGGAAGAATATTCCCACGCTGCCGATGGCCCGCCCGAGTGGCAAGCAATCTCTGGAAGCGGAGGCGACTTGTACGAATGGGATCCCCAAAGCACCTATGTTCAGGAACCCCCGTTCTTCCAGGACATGTCGACTGATCCCGAACCGATTCAGGCCATCTCCGGAGCCCGGTGCCTCGTCAGCGTTGGGGACTCGACGACAACGGACCATATCAGCCCGGCCGGAGCCATTAAGAAGGACTCGCCCGCGGGTCGGTATCTCCAAGACAACGGCGTCGCCCCGTCCGACTTCAACAGCTACGGCAGCCGCCGCGGCAATGACCGGGTGATGACACGGGGAACCTTCGCCAATATCCGCCTGCGCAACCTGATTGCTCCGGGAACCGAGGGGGGAGTCACGAAGTATCTTCCGACCGACGAAGAGATGTCGATCTTCGAAGCGTCGATGAAATACCAGGAGAATGGAACCCCGTTGGTGGTCCTCGCCGGCAAGGAATACGGCACCGGATCCTCTCGAGACTGGGCCGCCAAAGGAACTCAGCAGTTGGGGATCAAAGCCGTCATCGCGGAGAGCTTTGAGCGGATTCACCGATCGAACCTGATTGGGATGGGAGTCCTGCCGCTTCAGTTTCGTTCCGGTGAGTGCCGGGAGGCTCTCGAACTCGATGGCACCGAAGTCTTTGACATCGCCCTTGATGACAACCTCAAGCCGGCCCAGGCCGTGGAAGTGACTGCGAAAAAGGCCAACGGCGACGAAGTCCACTTCGTGACGACCTGCCGGATCGATACGCCCGTCGAAGTCGACTACTACC
>JAGQQQ010000213.1 GCA_020426125.1 Planctomycetaceae bacterium | reverse complement strand
GGCGGTTTCAGGAACGGGCGAAAATGCACCTGCCCCGAGGCGGCGTGAGCATACAAGGAAGCGGTGACCCAGTGGCGCTGAAACACCCGTTGGGCCTTGATCAAAAAATCATGGAGTTCCGTGGGCGGGACGGCAATGTCCTCAATTATCGGGATCGGCCGCGAAGTTCCTCCCAATCGGTTCAACAGTGGGACGACCCGATATGGAAGAGACCAGAGAAACTCGACCTCATCGAACGTGTAGGCTTCCTTCGCCACGAGCATGGTCGAATCGACTTCTCGGACAATCTCGATGACTTGCCGGAGGCGATTTCGAGCTTCGCGATCCGTGTAGCCGGTTTGTTCGACTAACACCGCCGCCTCCGCCGCTGGCGGAATGAGGGGCGAGAATCGTTCATCCTCTTCGCGAATCAATGACAGCAGTCGACGGTCGAGCAGATCGCAAGCGCTCGGCAATTGATTGCTAATGGCATTGACGCACTGGATGGCACGTTGCAGGTCGTGAAACAGGATCAACGCCGCTCCCCGATGAGCCGGCAAGGGGGAGGTATGCAGTGTGGCCGCCGAGAAGAGAGCGAGTGTCCCTTCCGAACCGACCAGCAACCGGGGAAGGTTGAGTTCGTCGCCGTCGAGAACGGTCCGCAAATGGTATCCCGAGCAGTTTCGAATCATCGAAGGCTGTCGTTCCCGAATCAGTAGCGAATTCTGTTTCAACAAATGGCGCAGTTTGCCCAACAGATCAACGATTTTCTCGTAGGCTGGGGGAGTTTGCGGAGCGTGGACCCCCGCCTCAAAAACAGTTCCGTCGGCCAGGACACATTCGATCGATTGCACGTGGTCGCGCATCGACCCGACACGTGCCGCATGCGATCCCCCCGCGTCGACCGATAACATTCCTCCGCAAGTTGTCACCGAAGAATTGAACGGGTCCGGAGCGAGGTAGCGGCCAAATCGCCTGAGATAACGGTTCAACTGGTCACGCACGACGCCCGCTTGGACACGGATTGTGTTGCCTTGAAGCGAGCCGATCTCGCGGAAGTGCCGCGAGAAATCGACGACAATCCCCCGTCCTAAGGCCCCACCCGCCAACCCTGTCCCCGCACCACGCGGAGTGAGCGGAATATCAAACTCGGCGGCGTACTGAGCGAGTGTGACCAGATCGTCCCGATCTATCGGGAAGGCAACGCCGAGGGGGCGAATCTGATAGATGCTTGCGTCCGTCGAGTACACTTCTCGCGCGACATCATCAAACCGCAGCTCTCCCCGGAAGAGGCTGGCGAGGTCTTCAGCAATGCGTTGCTGTTGCTCGTCCAAGAGATTGTCGACTTAGCTACGTGGAAGAGATTCGGATTCGGTCGGCGAGGGGGATTTGGGCAGCGTGGGCTGTTGGGCCTGTTCCAGGCGAATCTTCTCCTGACGATACCGCTCCCCCAGTTCGTGATCGAAGGCCCCGTGTTGGCTGACGTCCGCCCGGTGGTGTTTTGTCCGGCAGCGATAACAGACCAGGACATCCGGCATCACGAGGTACAGCACCATGTCCAGCAGGGCGAATCCCATCAGAATCCCGAGTGCCCAGACGGGCCGGTGATAGGCCCAAGCGATGCTGCTGGTGATGGCTCCCAAGGCCACGAACGTCAGCCCCAGCCATTGCGGAAAGTTTTTCTGCCGCCATAGGTCCGTGTTCCCGCACCGCAGGCATTCCGAGAGCCCCCCTTGCTTGAGATCCAGGTGGTCGGCAAAGGGACGGCTCCATCCGCAAGCGGAGCATTCCAGACCATCCACGTCGGCGACATCGCCGGATTGATTGGTTTGTTCGCAACGGGGGCAAATGTAGGTCAGATACATTGTCTTCGGGGGCGAGTATGATGCGACGGAGGTCAAAGGTGTTGACGCAGGCGAGCTGGAAACTCCCTGGCGGCGTGAGATTTATCGTAACAGGTCTAGGCCCCGGATGCTCCGCTTCGAGCAAGCAAGGCGGCCGCCATTTCGCCCATGAAGACGAGAATTGTCGCGGCATACAGCACGCCGGTGGCGGATTGGGTGTTGCGATACCGTAGAATCCGGATCGTCAGCCAGACCATGATCAATGGTCCCACAAGCCCGGCCCAACGTAACGCCATCAACGGCCAGGACGCTGACTCGGCAAACCCTCCGGCCGACCAATGGCCGAGGGCATACAGTCCTCGCAGAATGATCGCGGCTCCAGCCAACATGCTGTATTGAACGAGCGGACGGAGCGGCATGCCCGTCGCCGTCAGATACCAATGCCCCAGGAGCATAGCGGCGGTGGTGCTCCCCATCAGCCCCGCCGCGGTCAAGGCATCCACATTACGCATCCAGGCGGGTATCTGTGTATTGACGTTGCCGACCGTCGCCACTCCGACAACGGCGGCCGTCGCGAGAAGACAGAGTCCGGTGGCCAGGCGAAAGCCTCCCGTCCTCCTTTCGAGCGTCCAGAAGATGGACCCCAAAAATGCCACCACGCTGGACAGGATCCCTCCGAAGAACAGGATTCGACTTCCTTGGAGATTGTCAAATTGTCCGGCGGAGAGTGCCGTGAGCACAGCCAATCCCAGGCAAAGCAAATTTTGGATCCGGAAGAATCCCGAAGTGATCTCGCGGCGCGGAATTAGACACCAGGCGAGTGACAGCCCGCAGATCAGTCGCATTGCAAAGACGGGGATCATCGCTTGCCGTAGATCAAGGACATCGCTTCCGCGCGGCTGGATTCATTCTTGCGAAACAGTCCTCGCACCGCGCTGGTGACAGTGAGACTCCCCGGTTTGCGAATCCCCCGAATGGTCATACAAGAGTGCTCGGCTTCAAGCACGACGATGACCCCTTTCGGATCAAGTTCCTCGACGAGAAGATCGGCGACTTGTTGGGTCATCCGCTCCTGCACCTGCGGGCGATGGGAAATCTCTTCGACGATGCGTGCCAGCTTGCTGAGTCCAACAACGCTGCCACGGGGGATGTATCCGACGTGGGCCGTTCCGATAAACGGCAGCAGATGGTGCTCGCACATGCTGTTGAAGCTGATGTCCCGGACCAGGACCAACTCGTCGTAGGTCTCTTGGAAGACCTTCTTCAAATGCCGGGCGGGATCGGCATGCAGGCCGCCGAACAGCTCCGCATACATCCGCGCCACGCGTGCCGGTGTTTCCTGAAGTCCATCGCGATCGGGATCTTCTCCAATTGCCGCGAGGATTTCACGAACCGCATGTTCGATCCGAGTCTTATCGACCGGACTGTCGGGAGAATTCGATTCTTCTGCCACTGGTGATTGCCAATCTGACTTGAGAAGGGGTTAGGAACTAGGAGTTAGGAATTCGGGGCGCGAAAATACGTTATTGCCTTCGAAGGTCCCTTTGGAGTGCTCCGACTCGTCGGAGCTTTCTCTCAAGCGATGCATTCGATTCACTGCGCCGCTGTCCTCGTAATCCCGTGTTGTTCGAAATAAGGAAAGCGGTGACAAGTCACCGCACTCCAGAGACTTCTCCGAATTGTCCGTTGCGGTCCTGCGATCTGAGGAATGAGACGGCGTTGACTCGTTCGCCGCGTTCCGTCTCCCGAATCCCAAGTCCCGAACACATTGCTACCGAAAGGGGGAGTGGTTTGTGCTAACGGTCAAACCGTGGTGCTGGGATTTTAGACGTTTGTCTTCCGATGGGGAGTCGGAGAACGGGTGACTTCGCCGGAATCAGACGAGTTCGTCCTGTTTTCACGATTGCGGAGTCTCGCTGGGCAATGAGCAGACCACTTCGATCTCGAATTCTGGGGAAAGGAATTGACGGAAATCGCAACAATGATAAGCTGATATGGATTTGTTCATTGCCGATCCAGCAAGATTCTGTCGCGGTTTCTTCGCACGATTTGGGAATGAACGCCTTCCTCCCTCTCCAGGGAGTTCCGCCGTTCACTTCAGCAACGCGTTCGGGTGACGGTTGGTGCTCCCCCCACCGATTGGAGCAGATGATGTTCCGCCTTCCTCTCGAACGGAATCGCCGTTACTGCGACGGGCTCTCCCGTCGCTCGTTTGTTCAACTGGGACTCGCCGGAATGGGCGCCCTTGGCCTGGGAGATATTCTCCGACTGAAAGCTCAAGCAGCGACGCCTCAGAAGCCCGATACGTCGTTGATCTTGATCTGGCTCGACGGTGGACCAAGTCAACACGACACCTATGACCCGAAGCCGGAAGCCCCAGCGGAGTATCGCGGGATTTGGCGGCACATCCCCACGAATGTGTCCGGCATTGAGATTTCGGAGATGTTCCCTCAGCAGGCGAAGATCGCCCATCTCTATTCGTTGATTCGGTCGATGCACCATGATTCGGGGGACCACTTCACCGGAGGCCACTGGATGCTCACCGGGCGGGGTGGTGTCAGCGGGGGAATGAATGCTCAGAAGTATCCCTTCTTCGGGAGTGTCGCCACGCGCGTCACCGGGGCTCGCGTCACGGGAATGCCCGCGCTGGTCGGGGTGCCGTATGCGATGAGCATTGGCCTGCGTCCTGGTTATTTCGGCGGCAACTATCTCGGCGGGGAATACAACCCGTTTGAAACGGAAGGAGACCCCAACAACGATAAGTTTCAGGTCAAGAATCTCGGACTTTCTGGAGGTCTGACCGTTGACCGCCTGGGAGACCGCCGCAGTTTGAACGAGCATTTCGATGGCCTGTGCCGAGAAGTCGACCGCACTGGTCTGGCTCAGGCGATGGATCAGTTCGACCAGCAGGCATTTGATCTGGTTACCGGGTCTCAAGCCCGGGACGCTTTCGACCTTTCGCAAGAGTCCGTCGAAGTTCGCGAGAAATACGGCCGCAACAGCTGGGGGCAAAGCGTCCTGCTGGCCCGACGATTGGTGGAAGCTGGTTCGACAATTGTCACCTGCCACTTTGGAGGCTGGGATTCGCACTGGGACCACCAGCAAACGATGGAACGCCATCTTCCGAAAGTGGACTCCGCTGTCTATGGACTCCTCACCGACCTGGAAGAACGGGGACTCATGGACAAAGTCACGGTTGTTGTCTGCGGCGAGTTCGGGAGAACTCCCCGGATGAACGATGGCGGCAATGGAGGGGCTCCCATGAGTAAAGGAACCCCGGGGCGCGATCACTGGGGGAACGCGTTGTCCGTCTTGATTGCCGGTGGCGGTCTAAAGATGGGCCAAGTGGTGGGAGCGACAAACCGATTAGGAGAACACCCCGCCGAGCGTCCACTCCGTCCCGGCGATTTACACCATACACTCTTCAAAGTGCTTGGCGTGGATCCGCATGTCACCTTCTTAAACCACTCGGGAAGACCCGTTCCGGCGATCGACCATGGGGAAGTGATTACAGAACTCGTGTAGGAATCCGTGAAGCCGATGAAACTCACCAATTCGCTGTTTCGCGCGACACACGGATGAAGTGATCTCAACCGGACCAGAAGCTGACACCACCTTCCACCAGTATCCAAGCGGTTATTCGGATCGGTGTTTGACAACGTGTCATCTTCAGATCCAAGCAACTTTACTCGGGGGCGATTCCAATCATCCAGAGGCGATAGTCCTCGGTGTTTTCCGGATTCCTTCCCGGCGAGCAATAGAAGAGAACGTCCTCCTGGGGAGAGACCCAGATTGTTCCATCAAATTCGGTCAATCGTGTCCCAAGTTTTTCCGCGGGAATCATCAATTCGGGTGCGACAAACTGGCCAGTAGCCGGATGACGGGCCGTTAGGAACAAGCCGGAGTCCGTTAAGAAATACCCTCGGGATGTCCTGGGGCCAAAGGTGTAACGGGGTTGCGGATCCGCCACGGGAAGAGTGTCAAGATATTGGAAACTCTCGTTCACGTTCTCACGACCAGCAAGAGCATAGCTGCGTTGTCTGTACTCGCCGTCATAGGTTGTAAAAACCAATGTCTTTTCGTCAATAAACTGCGGGGCATCGTGATGGAATCCCCGGAAAGGATCGTCCTGAATCGCGAATGCCTCGGCCGGACCAAATTCGAAATCCGGCGATTCGCGGGAGACCCTCATGAGGGTCGCGGGGGAATCTCCCGAGACGAAGATCAGCTCTCGACCATCTGGAGAGATGGTCGGATGAGATTCGCGAAGCGGCGTCACCGTCGTCTCAATGGGGTGATGGTCCGAAAACGGCTCAGTCCGCTTGGACCTCGTCGCAATCATCAGGTCATCTGTGGTGTCCTCTCCCGAGTAGGTGACATAGACGATCGAATTCCAATCGTGCGACAACGTCGGACTCTTCAACCAAGGGACGTCATCAAATCCAGGGACCGGAGCAGGAACCACCGTGGAAATACCAGGGAGGCTGGGGACTCTTGGGGCAGGAGGTCTCATTTGCTCAATTCGCTGGGGCGTGTGCTGTTCGATGGTCACGCGCTGGCTCTCTGGAAATGACTTGGGACCATTGAAAACGAGTCGCCAAATCTGAAATCCCAAGAATAAGATGCATGTTCCCGTACCTGCCGCGATGATCCGATCCCGTGTCCAGAATGGGAGCTTTTCCTTTTCTGGCATTTGTTCAACGGAAAACGCCCCATTCAACTGGCGGGCCTGCCGCATCTCGCGAGATTCATCTGTTTGGAGCGAGGCACGCTTGAGTCCGACGACTTCATCCACTCTCTGCCAATCCTCTGACTCCGCCCGGCGTACAAGATCGGAGTCAATCAATTCCCCGGAAGAGACCAGTCTCGCCAACTCGGAAAACGAGTAAGGGCCTTGTTCATCATCGGTAAAGCAATACCATTGAGAGGGCATGGTTTCTGCGGAAGTTATCGGGAAAAGTGTTGTGGTTCAGATTGCATCTTTGTTCTGAACGAATCCCCCATTAGAACGAGCCACTCACCAAAGGCTCTGCCAATGGTCCCCGATTGAGGGTTCCTTGTGGTGTTGCGAGAGCGGCGAAGACTTTTCCATCGATGATCTCCGATACGGAGGACACATGGCCATCGCAAAAGGCGGCATTGACCGTCCCCACATGAAGTGAAGACAGCCAGGGAGCGGTTCCTTCTGGCTGATCTAACGAGCAGTTAATACATTCCAGATTTCCGTCGGATCGATCATTCGCGAGTGCCAGGTCGACGTTTCCGGGAGAACAACGCTGGTCGAGGCAGATTCTCCCGCTGATAAAAAACGAATTGTAACGTGGGTCGGGCGAAGCCCAGGATGTGTCCTGGCCGGGATCGTGGCCAGCGCGGAGGTTCTCCGAAAGCAGCAACGTTTGTGA
>JAGQQQ010000212.1 GCA_020426125.1 Planctomycetaceae bacterium | reverse complement strand
GGTTCTTCTCAAATTTTAGTGGGTAGCCTGTTCTGGGAGCAGTTTGAGTTTTCCGCAGAAGAAGAGGATTCTCGTTCTGTAGTTGTCGAAGTTTCGGAACCCTCGGGCGGCGGATTTCAGGGATTGAATCAGGCTGTTGAAGCCTTCGGCGGGACCGTTGCTGATGCGGTGGCGGAACCAGGTGAGGATGTTGTCGATGCGGCCGTGAATCATCCTGGCCACCTTCTTGACCGGCTCCAGTCGGCACCGGGCGGCCCAGCAATACCAGGCGTTGAAGAACCGTTCGCCAGCGGTCGCGTCTTCCTGGTCAAAGAGGCCCCGAAACTGTTCCTTGATCGCCCAGGCTCGCGCGGTCTTGAGGTGGGCAGTCTTGAGCGATTCAAACCGCTCCCATTGCTCGTCACTGAGGTTCTCGGGATTGAACAGCCAGAGCTGGCGGGTGCCTTTCAGCGTCTCGTCTTGGTCCTTCACAAGGGCTTTGTGTTCGGCGCGGCGAACCTTGTCCACAGCCTCATTCAAATGCTTCGCGAGGTGGAACCGGTCGTGCACGATGTCGGCATCGGGAACATGGGCATCGACACTGTTCTCGTACGCCTGCCACATGTCCATGGCCACCGCTTCCACCTTCTCCTTTTGGTCCCAGGTGAGCGTGTCCCAAAGCTCGTTCGCCGCCTGTTCGTCGCGGCCGGGGACGACCTCCAGGACACGCTGGCCGTCGATGTCCGTCATGATGGACACGTAGTCCTGGCCTTGGCCGAAGCTTTTTTCATCGAGGCCCACATGCTTGATTTCCTCCAGATCCCGGGCAGCCACTCCCCGCTCAACGGCCCGGGTCATGATCCGTTGGACGCTTCCCCAACTGAGCCTCAGAAGGAGACGGGCTTTCTCGACACTGCTGGCCGCCTGCAGCAGGCGAATGGCAAAGGCTTCGAACATTAAGGTGAAGCGTCCATGCGGCTCAGCCCAGGGAACTTGGATCGTCTTCACGCTGCAGTCTGGACACTCCGTCCGAGGTACACGAGCGGTCAGAACCGTCTCAAACTGCATGGTGTCCAAATGCCGCCACGACCGCTCCGGAGCATGGTCCTTGAGCGGTCGCACACAGCCGCAGTCCGGACAACAGGCCGGCTCGCCAACGGCATGCTCCAGCCGAATCTCAACCTTCTGCTCCTCCAGAGAAAGGTCGACGTCCACCACCTGCCAAGAGCCATCCAGCCCCAGCAACCGAGCATAATGTGTGTTGAGAGTGTCCATCCCCCAAATTTGCCAACTCCATCCCAAAACCGCCAGACTCCAACCTCATCCACCCACAAAATTCTGCGAAGAACCCAAATTTGTTTGGTCCTTGGTTCTTCGAATTTCGGATTTCTCCCTAAGGAATGTCCAAAAATCAGAATCGGTCATTTCGGAATGCAATCGGACGAATTGCCATGGCTTCCGTGCGGTCGATGCGAGCCAAAACGCTATCCTCCCCATGCTTTGAGAAAAAACTCGACGAAGTTTTTCCACATGATTCGCTCGACATCCTCATCGGAATAACCACGCTCCGAGAGGATCTCCGCGACGCGCCCCAATCCCGCGATGGTATCCATGTCACCGGGGGATTGTTCCTTGCCAAAGCCTCCGTCCAGATCCGTGCCGATTCCCGAATGCCTGGCATTCCCCGCAAGTTGGCAGACATGGTCAATATGGTCGACAACATGCTTCAGCGAGACCAGACTGGGATCGCTCTGCTTCTTTTTCCAGCCCGGGATCAGCATCCAGTTGTCGAACGCGGCGCCGATCACGCTTCCCCGTTTGATCAGCGCCTGAATCTGATCGTCCGCGAGTTGGCGGTCCCCCGGGACGAGAGCCCGGCAATTGTGATGGCTCGCCAAGACGGGCCCTTGATAAATCTCAAGAGCTTCCCAAAACGACTCGTCCGCCAAATGAGTCGCGTCCAGCAGCATGCCGGCCTTGTCCATCTCTTTGAGCAATTCGCGCCCGTCGGGCGTGAGTGGGCCTTCCGATCCCGTTCCATGACAATACTCGTTTGGCCCGTAATGAGCTGGCCCCACGATCCTCAACCCTTCGTCATACCAGTGTCCAACCTGTGTTGGCTCAAGAATTGGGGGGGCTCCTTCCATGCTCAGGATATATCCGATCGGTGGTCGCTGCCGATTGGGATCGACGAGAGCCTCCTGCCAGTCTTTCACATGACTTTGCAAGGACGCCGAGTCGGGGAGGCTGCGGAGTACGCCTTTCTGTTCAAGTGCCCGGTAATACGCCAGTTGCCCTTGCGCCGCTGCATAGGAGGATTCCCGTCCCTGATAAAAGGTCAGCGCCTTGTCTTTACGGTGCAGTCGCGGCAACAGTGTCGCGATCACAACACCGATGTTTCCAGCTTGAAGTTCGGGAAAGGAGACCGTGCAATCCCCCGGGACGATTCCGGGAAACTGGTTTTCAAACTCCCGAATCCTCGCAACCGGCCATTCCAGGTTCCGATTCCACTCAACGGCATTCCATGCCAGATCCAGATGAGCATCGAATATCAGCACGGGAGAACTCTCCAAAAACTAGGCGGCAGGGGACAGCGAAATCTCCTAGGATTGTAGGAAACTTGGCAAACTTTCGCAGTCGAAAAGGGATCTTGCGAAGCTCAACGGGGATTCGAGACACAACCATTTCGATTGTTCCCAGAACTCGAGCGGGACGCCAGTTGATGTTCAATTGGGGATGCCGTTACCCTGTCATCAGTAAAGATCGAGAGACGTGATCACAATCGATAATGTGCGTTTCGATCAATGAAATCGACTTCAGTCCGGGCAGATCCCACGGGCGACATTCG
>JAGQQQ010000211.1 GCA_020426125.1 Planctomycetaceae bacterium | reverse complement strand
AAACGGCAACCCAGAATGCCACAAGATTAGCTTGCCATCGTTTGTCACCGCGAAGATGTTTCCAGCTTCGAAGAGTCCCTCTGGCAACGTTGTCTCTTCGTTAGTGTCGAGATTGAATAACTTCGTTTCATGCCGCCGGTTTTGCAAATAACCACGAATTTGGACTGCAACGTACCTCCGGTTCTCTGATGCTGCCAACTCGGTCGAAAATGTCGATTCATTGGACTCCCACACTGTTCGAATGTGCCCTCGATCAATGCAGAAGAGTTTCCAGCCGAGATCCTCCGATGTCTGATAGGGCTCTTTGCCGTATGTCACAAACGCACAAGCCCCAAAAACGAAGCGGTTTCCCGGCGGAACCGCGAGGTCAGGGAATTCAAACCAACCCATCTCTGCGCGGGGGTTTTGAAAGAGCGTTGCAAAAGTCTCCTCGGTTACTTGCCAGAACAGGCGTCCGTTTTCTGCAATTTCACGCTCACAGATTGAAAAGGAGTGGTTGTTCAGAGTGGAGAACTCAATCATCCGGCCCGGACGCGATCCTGCGGCGATGCAGCATTCCGGATTCTCCCACCAATGCGGGAAGGACGCCGTCCCGTGGTAGGACTCGTCGAGAAAATGGCGAGATTCTCCGCCAAAGGGATCGGGCTCGGACTCATCAATAAGTCGCACATTTGGGGGAATGATGGACAGGCCATTTCTCATTCCTCTGAGCCGACGCAGACCCAACTTGATATCTGATTGCTCGACGGAAATCTGTTGGTCAGTAAGTGAAATTGTGTAAAGATCCCCGGTTGTCACTGGTTCAGTCGCTTGACGCCGCGGAATCATGAGACAGAGATCGTCAGGCGATTTCGAGACAATATCCCAAACCTGCAAGTCCTCCTCCGTGAATCGCAAATCCGCATGAATGTCCACAACAAGCTTTCGACGGGTGAGAACATCCACCGCAGCAATCGCCACCAGTCGATAGGGGTTGTCATCCTCGGCTGGTAACGCTGGCGACTCAAATTCCACTTCTACGACATTTCTCGCCAGGATGGTTGTCCACAGCCAGCGACCACGAAACATTTGCCAATCTTCAGTGCTGTACTCGAGCGCATTGACTTGGCGTTTGTCCGGGAAGTCTTTCCATTGCCGGTACTCAGAGAAGGTGACCGCAGGATCGTCAGCGAGAGAAACCAACGACAAAAAGAAAAGCAGAAAGTGCCCCCTCACGATCCTGTTCATCCCAGCATTCTGCCACAACGCATTGGAATGTCAAATGCGATATGTGATATCGTTAAGGTGATGGCACAATCGACAATCAATGTCCGGTAAGAACGGACATCCCGAATTGAATTGGGAAACAACATGACGGCCGAACTGCTTCGACAACAGATCACTCGCAGGCACTTCATTGGCGAAGGAAAAAACCTCCTCGGCAGCGTCGCCTTGGCATCACTGCTCGGACGCGAGCCCGCTTTGGCGGCCACGAAAATTGACAATGGTTTCGCGGGTGCCGTTCGTCCTCACTTCCCCGGGAAGATCAAGAACATCATTTACCTGCACATGGTGGGCGGTCCGTCGCAGATGGACCTCTACGACTACAAGCCAGTCATGCAGGAGTGGTACGACAAGGACCTGCCCGAATCCATCCGGATGGGCCAACGGCTAACAACCATGACGTCGGGCCAGGCCCGGTTTCCGATTGCTCCGTCCAAGTTTCAGTTCGAGCAGTGCGGCGAATCGGGGATGTGGGTGACGGAACTGCTGCCGTACACCAAAAAAGTCGTCGATGACATGGTGTTTGTGCGGAGCATGCACACGGAAGCAATCAATCATGAACCGGCCATCAGCTATATGCAGACTGGCAACCAAGTTCCGGGTCGCCCTTGTTTAGGGGCGTGGATGTCGTACGGACTTGGGGCCGTGAATGAGAATCTCCCCACGTTCGTCGTCATGATTGCCCGTCCTTCGAACACCGAGCAGGTGCAGGCGATTTCCGCCCGGCTTTGGTCTTCGGGGTTCCTGCCGGGTGAACACGCTGCGACATCCCTTCGCACCAGCGGTGATCCGATCCT
Organism: Planctomycetaceae bacterium; assembly: GCA_020426125.1. Taxonomy (GTDB): domain Bacteria; phylum Planctomycetota; class Planctomycetia; order Planctomycetales; family Planctomycetaceae; genus HKST-UBA70. Next base: position 12,090 of record JAGQQQ010000211.1, on the reverse strand, counting down.
GTACATCAACAATCCGCCGGGTGTCCCGGATGCGATCCGTCGCAAAACGCTCGATGGCCTCAACCAGCTCAACCAACTCAATTACGAACAAATCGGCGATCCCGAAACGACGACCCGAATTCAACAGTACGAACTCGCCTATCGCATGCAGTCCAGCGTCCCGGAACTGACTGACCTCGGCCAAGAAACGCAGGCGACGTACGACCTGTATGGCGAATCCGCCAAGAAGCCCGGGAGTTTTGCCAACACCGCGTTACTTGCCCGTCGCATGGTCGAACGGGGCGTGCGCTTTGTCCAGATCTATCACAACAACTGGGACACCCATGCCAACGTGGCCGGGCGTCTGCCGGATCAGTGTCGCGACGTTGATCAGGCGACGTATGGTCTCATCAACGACCTCAAGCAACGCGGACTGTTTGACAGCACCTTGGTCATCTGGGGAGGCGAGTTCGGACGAACGATCTATTCCCAGGGAGGACTCTCCAAGGAGAATTATGGTCGCGACCATCACCCTCGCTGTTTCACGATGTGGATGGCCGGCGGCGGCTTCAAGGGGGGCACGATTTACGGCGAAACGGACGACTTCTCCTACAACATCGTCAAGGATCCGGTTCACATTCGCGACTTCCATGCGACCGTGCTCCATCAGATGGGTTACGATCACGAACGGTTTACCTACAAATTCCAGGGCCTTGACCAACGCCTCACGGGCGTGTTGCCCTCGCGAGTGATTGACGAGTTGATCACGTAATCCCCATCGACCGCCAAAAACTTCCGAAGGGTTTGTTGCGATCACCCTTCGCTTCGGCGTTCGTGACGTCAGATTCGCCCTGGCGAAATTCCAGCGTCATTTCCTTCGGTTTTCGGGACGTGGGTCTTCCGCACGGTTAACGCCGATCGGCGAATTGTGCAATACCCTGAAGCGGAGCCCATGCTCAAGACAGGGATTCCCTCACACTGGTGTTGGCACAGGGGCAGAACCTCTCACCGTTTTGGGAGCGATGTGATCAGCTGCTTGCTTGGCGGGCCGTCTGGTTACCGAGAACTTTGACGAATGGCAAAATCCGGCCAGGGCGAACGCTTTTGGGGGCTCATTCCGCCGGCTTGAGCATGGTCAATCCCACCCGTTCACGTTGCTTGTCGATGGAATCGACCCATACCGTCACGGGCTGTCCCACTGCGACAATGTCCAAGGGAGACGAAACAAATTTGGTGGACATCTTACTGATATGGATCAGACCATCGTTTTTGAGTCCCACATCCACGAAGGCGCCAAAGTCCACCACGTTGGTCACCGTCCCATTCAGCTCCATTCCCATGGCCAGATCATCGATCGTCAACACTCCTGTTCTGAGCAATGGCTGCGGCAGTTCATCGCGTGGATCACGGCCGGGCCGGAGCAGTGACTCAAGAACCTGGGAAAAAGTATAGGCGTCGGTTTTGAAGTCCCCTGAGAATTGTTCCAGTGTGAAGGATGCGATCCGATCGGCAATCTCTGGGGGGATCCTTCCCGTTCTCAGAGACTCGGCTGGAAGTTCCGCTTGCGTCAGCAGTCGCTCCGCGATGGGGTAGCTTTCCGGATGGACCCAAGTTGCATCGAGCGGATCGTCCCCTTCGCGAATTCGCAGAAAACCCGCCGCTTGGGTAAACGTGGCATCGCCAATTCCCGAGACATCGAGGAGTTGTTTTCGGGTTTGAAAAGGCCCATGTTCCTGGCGATGACTGACGATCGCCTTGGCTGTGCTGCGGTTGAGTCCGGAAACATATTTCAGAAGTTCCGCACTCGCCTGGTTCAGGTCGACACCAACCGTATTGACACAGGATTCGACGACATCGTCCAAGGAGGTCTTTAAGTGCTTCTCCGCCACGTCATGCTGGTACATCCCGACCCCAATGTGCCGGGGTTCAATCTTCACGAGCTCACTCAGGGGATCCTGCAATCGCCGCCCGATGGAAATGGTACCCCGAACGGTCGCGTCGAGTTCAGGAAACTCCTCGCGCCCGGCATCGCTCGCTGAGTAAATACTGGCCCCCGCCTCGTTGACAATGACGTAACGGCAAGTGAGTTGGCATTCCTGAATGGCCCCCGAGACAAACTCCTGTGTTTCGCGACTGGCAGTGGCATTGCCGATCGCCACGACCTCGATGCCATGATCCTGAACCAATTGGACGAACTTTTCGCGCTGTTCCGTGAGTGCCTCGGATTTCGTTAATTGAAGCACATCGTCAGCGACGGGTGTCCCGCCTTCATCGAGTACGACGACTTTGCATCCGGTCCGATACCCAGGATCGATCGCGAGGACCTTCTTGCCCAAGAGCGGAGGTTGAAGCAAGAGTTGCCGCAGGTTGGCGGAAAAGACGTCAATGGCGTGCTGTTGGGCGGCTTCCGTTGCTTCTCGTCGAAGTTCCCGCTCGATGCTGGGATTGATCAGGCGTTTCAGGGATTCGTTCACACATTGTGAAAGGAATTCCGAGGCAACGTGATGTCTCAGGTCTAACAGCCCCGCGATCCGAGTCCGGGCGAGTTCCTGATCCCATTCGACGGAAACCTTCAGGGCTTTCCGATCCTCTCCCCGATCCAGCGCCAAAACGCGATGGGGCGGAAGTTTGTCGACGGCTTGCGAGAAGCCGTTGTAATCCTGAAAGGTCTTGGCGTGCTTCGAGCTTTCGACAAGTTTGGAGGTCATGACTCCGCTCTTGCGGGCCGTACTGCGAACCACATCGCGGACTTCCACATTCTCCGCAATTTGCGCGGCGAGAATGTCTATGACACCTTGCCGGACGGCATCGCAACTCTCCAGTTTCGGATGTTTGCCGACAATGCTTCCTGCGACCGTCTCGATCGCCGAATCCGGGACGCGGCCCGACCAGATCGCGTCTGCGAGAGGTCCCAGGCCGATTTCCCGAGCTTCATCGGCTCGGGTTTTTCGTTTGCTCTTAAAGGGAGCGTAGAGTTCCTCCAGGCGTTTTAAGGAATCCGCGGCTTCGATGGCCGCGCGGAGATCATCGGTGAGTTTCCCTTGTTCGCTGATACTGTGAAGGACTTTTCCACGTCGGTCCTCGAGTTCCCGGTACTCAGTCAGCAGCCGTTGAATCGAACGGATCTTCTCCTCATCCAGGCCGCCGGTTTTCTCCTTCCGGTATCGGGTAATGAAAGGGACGGTGTTTTCCTCATCCAGCAAGTCGACCGTACCTCGCACCTGCTTCTTTTTCAGGTTGAGGGCGTTGGCGATTCGCGACATCAACTGGTCGTGCGTCGGCTCCGTCACGTCTGATACCTCACTCACCGTCTTAAAAAAACTCTTGTGAGAACATCCTAACGCTGACAGCGGTTGAAGCGAAGTGACCTCGCGCTGTGAATGGATGGCCACCACGGGATTGTCGGCTCCGGTCGGAAACCCTGCGACGTCTGGGAGACCGAGTTGCGACAGCATGCTTGATGTGCGAACCATGCGCATCTTAGGCTACCGATCAGTCGCGACATGCGAAGGAAATCAACGGTTCGAGGGAAGGCCAGCACCATGGCAACGTTGGGGGACGTTTTACGACAGGTCGCAAAAGAACTGCCACAGGGGACGCGCACGGCTTTGCGTCCGCTCTTTGATACCGAGTTGGTCGACACGTTCGCCGAACGGCTGGATGCCCTTTGGCAACAACCGGATGCGGATGAGCCACGAGCCCCCGAGTTTTCTGAAGAGACGACACCTCCGATTTCCCAGGCGCTATCCGACTTTGCTCAAGCCATGAAGACCTGGAAGAGCTCCGGTGCCGAAGGAGAGGATCAGGTCCGCGAAGCGTTCGTCGCCGTGTTCAGGCGGGTTCCCATGTCGTCCATTCTCTACGTACTCGGAATTCGGACGACGCCCGGAAGCGTGGTGGATGAACGGTCATTCCCTCCCCGTCAAAATACCTTGGTCGAGTCCGCAAGCATCTCGATCGGCCCAGGGCAAAGTTTATCCGTCTGCGGTCGGGCGCTCGCAAAACATACGAATCGCAGTGAGGAAGGATATTGGAAGTCGCCTCAAGGTTCCGCGGAGGAACAGAACGAACTGGCTCTGTCCTGCCTGACGGAGATTCTCCAGGAGGCAACTTGGTGGAATATGTTCAATCATTTTCAACAGGGCCTGGTCTATGAGGTGCGGCGTCCCAGTGGACACGGGGCTCGATGGTCCCATGATGGCAGTCGCTTTATCGGATTCGTGGACCCATTTGACGGGTCTCACAAAGAGGATCAAGAAGAGGCTTTGGATACCCCAGAGGATGTCGATGCAACTCCGAATGGAGGCGAATTCGATCCGCTGCCCGAACATCTCACTCGCGAGGAACTGGAACAACGCTACGCCGCTGGCCAACGGAACTTCCAAAGAGCCGAACTCTCAGGGGAAAACCTGCAAGGTCTCGATCTTCGCGGAATCGATCTCACCGGGGCCGACTTGCGACGGTGCAAGGTCTTTCGTACCAATCTGGAAAACTCCAACCTGACCGAAGTCGATCTGAGCGGAGTCTATCTCGCGGGGACTCTCCTTTCCGGGGTGACGGCGCGCCGTGCGAATTTCAAAGAATGCCGAATGAATAATGTCAAGTGGCACCACGTCGATCTCAAAGGGGCCAGACTGGACAATGCGAATTTCCAAAATGCGGAATTGACATCGTGCAATCTCAGAAATTCCGGAATGGGGGGAGCCGATTTCTCTCGGGCTCGATTGGTGGATGTGCCGTTTTACGGGTCCTTTCTTGAGAGCTGCCAGTTCGAGGGGGCGGCGCTGCATGGCTGTCGTTTCAATCATGCCCGTCTGTCGAAGGCGGATTTTACCGAGTCCCGGTTCCACCGCTGTATTTTCGAGGCCGCCAACTTCACAGGGGCGACGTTGACAAAGGCGACTTTCGATAAGTGCGACTTCGTTGACGCCGATTTCACTTCGGCCAACCTGTGTGAGTGCAATTTGAATAGCGCGCATTTCGAGCAGGCCAATATGTCGGGAGCAAGACTGGCATCGGCCAGTTTCAATAAGGCCTCTCTCAAAAGGGCGAATCTGTCCCGAGCGGATTTTTCCAACGCGGATCTCAGCGACTGCAACCTGTCCCAAGCGGATTTGAGCCGATCCGACCTGCGAAACTGCAATCTGTGTGGGACGATTCTCGACGGGGCCGACCTGTCGTCCGCGGATGTTGTGGACACTCGGGTGGATGAGCGGTCCAGTTTTCGGGCAACGAAAACCATCGGCGTGGATTTCGGAACCAACTGGCTCCTGAGACGACAGATTCTGGACTCGGCCCATGAACTGACCATCCAACATTTCTGCCGCAAACATCCCGTTTTGGGGACGTTCTGGCGGCTGATGCTGGGATGCGGGAAGAAAAACTACCTACTGCTCTTCTGGGGAGTCGGCATCGTCTTTTTGTATGCCGGACTGATGGCTGTCAGTCCGACCTCATTCGACTTTGGCCAGGAAACGCCGACGTTTGTCGACCATTTGCAGAACAGCCTGGCCGTCTTCGTGACACTGGATTTGGCCGTTGACAAGGGGACGGACGCTTACGGCCGCGGAGTGATGCTGACACAGATGCTGCTCAGTTACCTGATGCTGGGTTTCATGGCCAGTTTGTTTTCCGGCATCTTTCCCCAGTCACCGGAGTAATCGGGATGCCACCGCTTCACTCCGAATCACTCCGAGACTTCATTGAGACGCAAGGAATCGATCTGCATCAGATGACGTTGGAGGAATTCCGCGAATGGCTCCGGACTCAAATCGAACGGTTCTCCCGACAACCCGTGTTTCAACAAAAGTGTCGGATTCGAAATCTCATCGCTGCCAATCTGCGAAAGCTGAACTACCGCGAAAAGCGGCTCCGTGAGTCGGAATTGCAACTGACGGCATCCCCCACGGCCAAAGCCATCACTCGGAAACAACGCGAGTTGGAAAACCTTCAAAAAGGAGTGGACGGTCTAACCAAGGCCGTTCAAGAAGGTCGAGCCGATCCCGAGAAACTTGCCGAATTCCGAAAACGTCTTCAGTCATCCGAACGGGAACAACAGCGATTGATCGATGCCTGTCCGGAATATCAGCAATGGCAACAACGGACACGGTCCTGGTTTGAGTTTCGGAACGAGATCGGATTGACCGAGGCCGAAACGGAACTGGAGCGTTTGGAGAAGCAATCGGGACGGTATTCATCCTCCGCCGGGAATTCCTTCGAAAAGGTCTCTTCGCTCGCCGTGTCACAGTTTGTCATTCCCATTGTTGGCAGGGCTGGCACAGACTGTTGTGTGCTCCATGGTGTCACGCTCGGCTGCGCACGTGGCGAACTCGACCAATTGGTGGTCGCCAGACATCCCGGAACGGATATTGTTGACGTCCTGGCTGTGGTCGAAGCGAAACGGAACATCAACGATTTGGTCCACGGCTACCGGCAAAGACTGGAAAACCTGCATTGGTTCGCTGACAACAGCGCCGGCTTTGATCCCGAACAGTATCGCACCGAGACCTATCCGCACGGGCGGTTCGAAGGACTTGCCACACATCAGGAACATGGCGAAACATTTTGCTTCTCTTCTGAATCATTCTCTCAATTCCGTTCAACTGAGAAAGAGGTTCCACTTGAAGGGCTCTTCTTTGTCACGGAGTCGCGTCCGCTCAACGGACTCACCGGCGGAGAACTCAGCCGCGTCATGAACCGTGTTGCCACGGACCCCCGCTTCGATCTCAACAATTTGGCGTCCTGCCGGAGATTGAAGAAATGGGTCCTCGACACAATGGAATCTGTACAGACCATTGATGTCCTGCGGCTTTATGATCAAAACGGTCTGGCGGATCGAATCATCTTCGCGAACCGCGAAACGGACGGAATTTCAGAAGCGAAAGATGAGATTTCGAACCACTGTCAAAACCGGTTTGAATTCAAAAAAGGTTTTGATAGCGGTTCTTAGGCAACTCGGGCTCGCCTCGCCAACAGTCAGGCGGGCGGTCCTGGACAATTCCCCCATCCGGTCCTTTGGGGCTTTACTCTTGGCTCGCCACAAACCGGGCGATCGTCTGGAAGTCAGACTTCAGAGATTGATACAATTTCTGATAAATCGGATAGGCCTCGTCATATCGGCCAGCTCGTGCGGCGTCGGTGGCCGTCTTCGAAACAACGGAAATCGTCGCTTCGCAGGCTTCCACAACATCTTTGTAAGCTCCCGTTCCCGCTGCGGCCAACAGGGCGACACCGTAGGCTGGCCCCTCCTCCGCATTGATCGTAACGACAGGATGGCCGTAGACATCGGCCTGCAATTGTCTCCAGAAATCACTCCGGGCTCCTCCTCCCGATAGCCGGATCTGCTCGACCGGGATCCCCATTCCCTTGATGATTTCGAGACAGTCCCGCATCGCAAACGTCGCACCTTCCAGAACAGACCGAACCAGGTGCGGACGGCCGTGCCGGAGGCTCATTCCGATCCAGGCCCCTCGCGCATCCGGGTCGGCGTGGGGAGTCCGTTCTCCGGTGAGATACGGCAGAAAGAACAGTCCTTCGGATCCGGCCGGTGCCTGCGCAGCCTCCGCTGTCAGCAACGTATAGGGATCGAGTCCCATCGCGGCGGCGGTCGCGGCTTCGGGTTGTCCCAACTGGTTGCGATACCACTGGAAACTCCCCCCAGCGGAGAGCACGACACCCATCACATGCCATTTCCCGCGTACGGCATGGCAAAACGTATGCACCCGCCCCTGCTCGTCGATCTGAACGTCATCACTATGGGCAAAAACCACGCCGCTGGTCCCCATCGTCGCGGAAATGACTCCTCGGGAAACGATCCCGTTTCCGATCGCGCTCGCTGCCTGATCACCTCCGCCTCCCACCACGGGGATTCCGGCTCGAAGCCCCATTGCCTCGGCGGCCTGGCTCGTCAGTTGGCCACTCACTTCCTCCGATTCATAAACTTTCGGGAAGAGCGTTCTGTCGAGTTCCAACCTGGCGAGGAGTGTTTCACTCCAACACCGGTTTCGGACATCAAGCAACAATGTTCCCGAGGCATCGCTGACTTCGGTCGCGAATTCCCCCGTCATCCGGTACCGGACATAATCTTTCGGTAACAGGACCTGGGCCAGCTTTTCATAATTCGACGGTTCCTGGTTCCGCAGCCAGAGAATTTTGGGTGCGGTAAAACCGGTCAACGCAGGGTTTGCAACGAGGTTGATGAGTTCGCCTCGTCCCCCAGCGCGGTCCTCGATTTCGGCACACTCGCGTGCCGTTCGCTGGTCGTTCCAGAGCAGCGCTGGACGGATGACCTCGTTCCGTTGATCCAGAAAGACGCTGCCGTGCATCTGACCGGACAGGCCAATCCCTTGGACTTCTTCGGGCCGAATGGAAGCCTTTTCCAAAACGGATCGGACGCTTTGAGCGGAAGCGTTCCACCAGTCGAGCGGATTCTGCTCTGACCAACCGGGTTTAGGGGAATAGAGCGGATACTCGACTGTTGCCGACGCGAGGATTTCCCCATCTTCTCGAATCGCTAAGGTCTTCGTGCCACTCGTCCCAATATCAATTCCCAGGTAGACCGCCATGGCGGAGTGCCTTTCCAGTTCAGATTCCAAGGGGAAGACGGGGCAATCTCGCCCAGTCTCCTTCGATCGTCTGGCAAGTAGACTAACATTTCGATTCCCGAGATGGCACCGAACGCTGCGGACCTCTCGATGACGCACTCCCGTATCCTGGGAGAGCCAAGTGACTTGTTCGAGACCGGTCACCGAAACCTCGCTGGCTGAGCCTGGATCATTCGCTCTGATCATCAACAAGAAGGCGCGCGAGTTTGCCATTTCGTGCATTTTCCTGACGCCTGAACCCGTCTTGACCTGTTTTCGCGATCGCCATAGAGTCCGGCATGGGACGCAGATTTCCCTTCATCCCCCCCGATCGTGACCCGGTACAATTGATTTCCGGAACACATGGGCCTGGAATGCTTGGGAGGCTCACGTGGTTCGCCAGCAGTGGGGCGCGCCGACTAGAGGATGATGTCCCGTCCAAAACGGATTGATCGACGACCAGGAAAGGATTCCGCAGATGTCGAAACTCACCTATCGAATGGTCCACGCAGCCAACCGCATGCTGCGTTCAAAACACGTCATTCTGACAGGCACGCTGTCCGGTCTGAAAAGAAATCTCCGGGTGGATCTGACGAACTGGTCGCACGATTACGTCCGGTACGCGATGTGGGAACTGATCGCACAAGAAATGGAAGAACGTGGGACCCCAGGAGCGATTGCCGAACTGGGCGTTTATCAAGGGGCGAGTGCGCAGCTTCTGAATTCGCTGTTCCCGACCCGTAAGCTCTATCTCTTTGACACGTTTGAAGGTTTCGACCAGCGTGATCTGAATGTGGAAACGGAGAACCGGTTCTCCTCGGGCAAGTTCGAGTTTGCAGACACGAGCGTCGAAGCAGTCTTGAGCCGAATGCCGAATAAGGAAAACTGCGTTGTCTGTAAGGGCTACTTTCCAGAAACAGCGGACGGCATCGAAGACACATTCGCGCTGGCATCGATCGACACAGACCTCTATCTGCCAATCTACGAAGGTCTGAAATGGTTTTATCCGCGTATGGTCAAGGGCGGGATGATCTTCATCCACGACTACAACCACAAGAAGTTCGAAGGGTCCAAAGCGGCAGTCCGGAAGTTTAGCGAAGAGTTCCAGGTGCCGTTCATGCCGATTCCGGACACGGCTGGTTCCGCCGTCGTGATGAAGCCCTAAATCCCGCGAGTCCTCGGCTGTCATGCCGCTTCTCCTGCCGCTTACTTGAGGTGTTGTTCACCTGGACCGTTCCGAGAGTTCATGACCATTTGTCAGGGATCTCGGGACCGACTCCCAGGGTCAACTCCACTCGATTCCATCCCAGATCCGGGCCTCAGAAAAACCTTCACGGACGGGGGATGCCATTCCTGGCGGCATCCGGACTGCCCTCATCACTCCGTGTATTCCAGTTGGACGCCGAGACAGACACCCCGTCCTGATGAAACTGATCCTGATTCATGTCGTCATCGCCGCTTATGCCTTCTGGGAATCCTGGGATGCGGCGAAACGGCTTCGGCTTCAACTGATCAAAACACTTGTGTTTGGCGCCTTGGGGCTGGTCCATGGCTTGGTTCCAGCGATCGGCGCTCCCTGGTATATGCGGACATCCGATCCGATCTTCTACCATGAGTTCGCAGCCTGTTACTGCTTGTGTGGCATGGTTGCCCTAGGAGTCGGTTGGCGAGTCTTTAACGCGTTGTATCCAGTACCTAACCAGGAACTCTGCTTTGATTACATGAAGAATGAGAAGGTCCAGAGACGGCTCCAGATCCTTTTCGTCTTCTGCGCCGTCGGAGGAGTTTTGGCATGGCTCGGAGCCATCGCCGCCAGTGGGGCGACTCTTTGGCAACTTCTCACAGCGAAACGGATGGAGTTTCGAGGCCAGGGGGACGGCATCATTGGGGGCCTCTGCGTCCATCTTTTCTGCATGGCTTATGTGCCGGGGTTTGTTGGCCCCCAAATGAATGGTCGATATAAAATCGCAGGATTTGCCTATGCGATTGGATTCGCGGTCGTCCTATTCATTTTCTCACGGGGCACACGCGCGCCCTCGATCGGGATGATTGGCTCCCTGATCGGCGGAATCATCTTTTCGAAAAAGCTCTCGGTCGAGAAACTCTTCGGCTCGGCCGCGGCCATGTTCATGATCGGGATGCTGGCAGTCGGGCTGCTGCCGCTTCGCCATCGCATGAGCCATATGAGTTACGGGGAGATGGTTTCCTTCCTTTTTAGCGCGGAAGCCTATCAAGATGCTCTGTCACACGATCCGCTCAACTACCATGACCATTTCGTCAGTATTACCGCGATTTTTCCCAATTCGCGAGAGTATGTTGACGCGGCCAGCTACCGTCGAATCCTGTTCTTCTACCTTCCGGGAGACAGCTTTCCAGGGCTCAAGCCCAGGGATCCCAACCGGATCGTCGCCGAGGCGTTATTTGGAGCGGCGGCGTTCCGAGTCGATTGGATGCATCCTCCGGGGGTTTTTGGGGACGTCTACATCAACTTCTGGGGATGGTACGGCATTCCGTTCATGGTGCTTCAAGGCGCATTCCTTGCGTGGGTGACCAGGCTGATGTTAATTCGTCCCTGGTTCTTTATCGGTATCGGACCCCAGGCGATGTATATGTCGCTGGTCGGAATCCGTGGTCAACCCTACACCATTTGCGTTGCAATGATTGCAAGCTTAACCGTCACATTCTGTCTGTTAGTTTTACTGGGAATTCCCCTCTCGATTTACCGAAAGCCTGTCAAAAAGGCGTTGAGTGACTCTCGTCAGAAGCATCAACAAGTGAATTTTGCTTCCTGAACGAACGCACTCGGAAAGGACATCTCATGCGCTGGCAAAACAAGGCACGTCTGCAGTCGGTTCTGTCCCGGCTTCCCGGCGGGGAAACGGCATATTACCTCGTTCAGCGACATCTGACGAAGACACTGCCCCAATCGGAAGAGAAATTCCGAGAGGTCCTGGAGATTGAGAACGAACACATCGACGCCTATCTGCGGTTCTGCAAAAAGCCGATCGGAGAAGCAGTGTTCTATCAGTTTGGTGCAGGTTGGACGATGGCCGGTCCGCTCACCTTTTACTGCCACGGAGTGAACAAGCAGATTCTCGTGGATATCCGCCGACTGATTCGCCCATGGCTGATTAATCTCTCGGCGGAACGTCTCTCAAAAATGGAGGAGTCGGCCCATCTCCTCCGGCATCCTCGCCCCTTGTCAGCGAAGAGCCCGAATCGCTTCGTCGCGGAGATGGGTTCCGAATGGGGAATTGACTACCGGGCTCCAGCGGACGCTCGCTGTACCGGCCTTCCTGATGAGTCGATCGACTGTATTACCTCGACGAACACACTTGAGCATATTCCTCGTCAAGATATCGCCGAGATTCTCGTTGAGTGCCACCGGATTCTCCGTCCCGGGGGAATCATGTCCTTTCGGGTGGACTATCAGGACCACTACTCCTACTTCGACCGTTCCATTGGCGTGTACAACTTCCTGCAGTACGCCCCGACGGACTGGCGGTCGTTTAATCCCAGCCTGCACTAC
>JAGQQQ010000210.1 GCA_020426125.1 Planctomycetaceae bacterium | reverse complement strand
CTTCCCCATGGGCGGAAAGGGTCAGAAGAATCAGACAAAGGCGCCATATCAACCGAGAGAAGCTGTTCATGAGAGGTCGAATCACGTATTCGGAAGGATCAACGGGCAGAACTCGTTCTGTGCGGTTCGATCACGGAATACATTCCGCGACCGTTTCGGTGCCCAGCATTATCGTGGATCAGTTTCAGAATGCCAATTGATTCGACCAACCGGGAACCAATCCTTGGTCCTTCCGTGTTCAGGACAGACCGAGCCGGTTCGACCAAAAACCGCTGTTGTAAACATTACAAGCTTCGGGCGGGCCGGTGGTTTGCGTCCCGAAGTCATCTCGACTCTTTTTTGACGAATTGGCTAAAGTTTCGTTGTTCGTTCCCTCCAGTGAGGGAACAGTTTGAATTGATGATCTTCCATGGGGTCGATGGCAGGAAGCCCTTGACGGGATGGATTTGCGATCTTCACTTCGAACGTCAAGGGCGTGCCCCGCCCCGACCGAACACACAGCCTCTTTTCAATGAGCAAGATGCCAGCCATGTCGGCAGGGACCGCCGCACAATCGCGATCCAGCGAGAATCCCACAAACTTTGTCCATTGGGTCGGGCAATTTGTGATGGAAGTGGTTCTGCTCGTTGGAGATTTGGCGATTTTTTCGATGCGAATGGTCTCGTGGATTGTGCCTGGCTGGCCACGAGGGAGTGTTCTCTGGCCGACCATGTACCAGGTGGGTGTCTTGAGTGTGCCCGTGATTCTGGTGACCGGAGGATTCATCGGAATGGTGTTGGCGGTCCACGCCTATGAGCAGTTTGCCCTGATGCACATGGAAACTCAGCTCGGGACCGTGGTCAATGTGACCCTCTTGAAGGAATTGGGGCCTGTGCTCGCGGCATTGATGCTCGCTGGCCGCGTGGGGAGTTCGATGGCCGCCGAGTTGGGAACCATGAGGGTGACGGAGCAGATTGACGCTCTGACGGCGCTGGGAGCCAACCCGATCGCATACCTGGTTGTCCCGCGATTTCTCTCTTGTTTCCTGCTCATTCCACTACTGACCTTATTTGCCGACGGAGTCGGCGTGCTGTCGGGCTGGTGGTTCAGTACACAAGTTTTGAATGTGGAGAGCTTCTTTTACTGGCAACATTCTCGGGCGTTCGTTGAGATGTACGACCTGTTCACCGGGATTTTGAAAAGCATTTTTTTCGGAGCCGCAATTTCCCTGATCGCGTGCCATCGCGGATTCCACAGCCGGGCCGGGGCGGAAGGCGTCGGCCAGGCCGCGACGGAATCCTTTGTCTATTCCTTCATCGCGATTCTCGCGTTGGACTTTCTGTTGGGATTTCTCTGCATGGAAGTTCGCACCCTTTTGTGACAAACCCTTTTCTGCTCACCGTGCCACTCATTCAGATTCAATCCGTGTCCAAATCGTTCGGTCCCCAGCCGGTGGTCCGCGATCTCTCGCTGTCCATCGAACGGGGGGAGACGCTGGTGATGATTGGCGAGTCGGGGTGCGGCAAGAGTGTGACAATGAAGTTGCTGATGAACTTGATTCGTCCGGATTCGGGAGAAGTCTACTGGAGCGGGCAGCCGGTCTCCGAACTTCGCGACAAACAACTCGTGAAGGAACGTCTGCGGCTTGGCTACCTGTTTCAGGGGGCAGCACTATTCGATAGTCAAACGGTGTTCGAGAACGTGGCCTTTGGATTACGCCAGAATCGGTCCCTTCCTGAGTTAAAGGTTCGCCAGATTGTCGACGACCGTCTTCACGATGTGGGACTCGACCCGAGGATCGTCCGCGAAAAGAAGCCGGCGGAACTCTCGGGAGGCATGCGGAAGCGAGTTGGCCTGGCCCGAGCCCTGGCTCTTGACCCCGAGGTGATGCTCTATGACGAGCCGACGACCGGCCTCGATCCAATCATGAGCGATGTGATCAACGAACTGATACTGAAAACGGCCAAACGGAATGTGACGAGTATCGTTGTCACGCACGACATGCACACTGTTCGCAAGGTCGCCGACCGGGTCGTCATGCTCTACCCGCTCGCCCGAATGGATGCCAACTCCCCACAGATCATCTTCGACGGGTCGGCCGAAGAGGCATTTTCCCATCCCGATCCCCGCGTATGGCAATTCGTCCATGGCGAGGCAAGGGAACGGCTCACCGAGCTGGGGATCGCTGCCTGAGTCTTTCCTGTTTGAACGTTCCTGTTTTTCGTCTTTCCCGTAAGCAGATCTGACACAATGAGCGAACAGAAACTCCAGTTCCGAGTGGGGATTTTCGTGCTGATTGCCATGGGTGTCGGGGCCGGACTGATTCTCCAGTTCAGTAACCTCAAACAATACTGGCGGGCGACTTATCCGTTGGCGATTCACTTCGAGGACGCTCCGGGCATTCAACCGGGAGCGCCCGTCCGCCAGAATGGAGTGAACGTTGGGACGGTGCGAGCCGTTCAAATCGACGAGGAACACGGCGGCGTCCTCGTTGTGGTCGACATCGATCAGCGAACAGAACTTCGGATGGATTCCGAGCCTCAGCTTCGTCGAAGCCTGTTCGGAGATTCCCGGATCGAGTTCTCCCTCGGCCGCTCTCAGGAGATTCTTCCTCCGCGAACTCGGTTAGAGGGCAGCGCCCCCTCGGACCCGATGGAGATGGTCCAGAAACTCGAACGGAATGTTTCAAAAACCCTTGTGGCGTTCGAGGCGACCAGCGAAGAATGGCGGACAGTTGCCCGAAATTTGAATGGACTCATGGAAACGAACCGAGGTCATCTTGATGACGTCATCGAGCGGTCGGCCCTCGCATTGGACACTTTCAATCAAAGCATACAGGAAGCGACCGCGACGTTTCAGTCCGCCGGAAAGACGTTGGACGTGGCCAGTCGGACTCTCGCAAATGCGAATGATCTGATCAGCGACCCTCAATTGCAGGGGAACCTGCGGCAAACCGCGGCCGAGCTTCCCAAACTCGCGGCGGAAACCCGGATGACAATCGCCGCCGCGAGAACGACCATTCAGCAGGTCAGTAACAACCTGGATACGATCCAAGCGGCGACGGCCCCCCTCGCGGAAGAAAGCGGCGCTATCGTGAACAAGCTGTCGGGAAGTCTCATTCAATTGGAAGGTCTGCTCACCGAATTGCACATGTTCTCGAAGCTCGTCAACAGTAAAGATGGATCCCTGCAAAGGCTGGCTGGCGATCCGGACCTCTATCAGAATCTGAACCGATCCGCACAGTCGCTCAATGTATTGATGACCAACCTGGAACCCGTGGTTCGGGATATTCGGATTTTCAGCGACAGAATTGCCCGTCATCCGGAAATTCTTGGAGTGAGCGGCGCTGTCAAAGGAAGTTCGGGAATCAAAGCTTCGGACGAGGTCCAGCCGGCGGGTTATTCCACCTCGCCCTCTCCGATGCGTTGATCGTCTGAGAGGGAAATCTGGCCTCCAAAATCCCGTTCCTCGACCTCCACCGTAGCCACCAGCCAACGGCCCCAAGTGAAGTAGTGAATGGCGATAAACGCGGGGAGCGCTGCCACGACGAGTAACATCTTTCCGATGGCAGGCATGATCACCGACACCAGTCCGATGAATCCGGTCGTTAAAACGAGGACGATGGCCATCGCCATCCAGGTCCCCGAATTCTTTTGCACGGAATTCGGACCGCTCTTCCCGGGAAGTCGTGGACTCATTGCAGCACTCCTCGGTCGATCAATTCTTTCAGACGCTGCTCTCGATAAAAGAAACCGTCTTCCAGATGGTCGATGACTTTCGACTCACTGAGCAGCATTCCCAAGATCCCTCCGGGGAGCTGAAAGTCCACGATGTCCCGCTTGATCACGCCCTGGCCGTTGGCAACGTACTCGTGGCGATGTCGCCAGGCTTTCATCGGACCCGTGACTTGTTGCTCAATCAACAAGGTCGGCTCGGCCATTTCACTAATGAGATGTGTTGACTTGAAGACTTGGCCAAAACTGACGATTTGAAAATCGATTTGGGCTCCCTGGTGCAACACGTCGGGAGCAGATGTGAATTTGATTCCCAAATCGGGTTTGGACACTTGCGCAACGTTTGCCGGGCGTCGAAGAAACTCAAACAGAGAATGGGGAGAACATTCCAGTTCTGTTTCATATTCGAATACTGCCATCGATCTTTTCCCGAGAATGTTGCGGAAAATCCGGACGAGATGCCCCCATCCGTGGGAAGCCATCGATTTCTCGAATGGAAGAGATCCGCATCCAGTGAGTCTCAACATGTCCCGTGAATCTTAGACCGCAATCGGCAAGAATTCGAGGAGAATGGACGATCGGGAGGCTGATTCCAATGGTTCGGAATGGTGCCGGACCCGTTCATCCCCATGTCAATCGCTCATGTCGGCGGGTTCGCCGATCGGTCGGGGTCGAAACCTCACGAGAGCAGTCGGCCCTGCCGCGTGTCCGAAACGAGCGTCTTTCACAGCAACGCCAACGCCAATCCACGCGACGGAACGCAAACATTGTTCTGCGATTCGCTCTAATCCAACGAATCGGGGTCGATCTTGAGACGTTCGATGAGGCGGTACAGTTTCCGCCGATGGATCCCCAGTGTTCGGGCGGCTTTGGCTTTGTTGCCATTTTCGCGTTTCAAAACGGCGATAATGTGATTCCGTTCAAGTGACGCCAAGTCGTCCCCCGGCGCAACGGGAATCTCCGCCACCGTCCGACGATTCGTCACCGGCTGATCGGAGATTTCTCGAGGCAAGTCATCGATTGTGATCAGCTTGTCATCCGCGAGAATCATGGCTCGATCCACAGCATTGATCAGTTGCCGCACATTGCCCGGCCAATGGTAGTGTTCCATTTTTTCCCTGGCGTCAGGATCGATTGTCCATTCCGAACCGACGAAATTCTTCAACAACAGGGGGATATCCCCGGGCCGCTCACGTAACGGGGGCAACCGAACCGAGACGACATTAATCCGGTAGTAGAGGTCCTCACGAAAACGGCTGGCTTCAACTTCCTTCGAAAGATCCCGATTGGTCGCCGCAATCACTCGGACATTCACGCGGCGCTCTTGATGACTCCCGACACGGCGGAGCGAGCCGTCTTCGAGGACGCGGAGGAGTTTCGGTTGGAGTGCCAGCGGGAGCTCCCCGATTTCGTCGACAAACAGGGTTCCTCCGTCGGCCACTTCAAACAAACCGTTCTTTCGGGCGGTCGCTCCAGTAAACGCCCCTTTTTCATGGCCGAACAATTCGCTTTCCACCAAGGTTTCCGGGAGAGCCGCGCAGTTGATCGTCACAAACGGTTTTTGAGCACGCAGGCTTCGCTCTTGAATCGCTCGGGCGACAAGCTCTTTGCCTGTCCCGCTTTCTCCCTCAATGAGGACGGCTTTGTCGGTCGGGGCGGCCCGTTCGATCAATCGAAAGACCTCATCCATTGGCGCCGATTCCCCAATGATCTTGACCGGTCGACGCTCTCGGGAGAGAAGTTCTAAAAGATGGGCATTTTCCCGTTTCAGACGGTGATTGGTGGCGGCCATTTGCGCGCGGCGTTCCAACTCCGCGAGCGGAAACGGCTTTGTCAAGTAATCACAGGCTCCGTGCTTCATTGCGGCGACGGCATTCTCAACGGTCGCCTGCCCGGTCAGGATCAAGACTTCGATTTCATAATGTTTTTCCCCGATCTGCTGGAGCAGTTCCAGTCCACTGATTCCCGGCATGTTCATGTCGACAATCGCGACATCAAACTGCGCCCGTTCAAGGATCTTCAAGGCCTCTTGGCCATTTCCAGCCTGTTCCACATGATGCCCCATCCGCTTCAACCAAGCGGCGGCCGTTTCGCGGAAACCATCGTCGTCCTCAACGAGGAGCAGGTTCAATGGGGAAGAGGAAGACATGGAGGCTGTCACTTCTCGCGGGTTGACGCCGTCATCGATGGAGACGACTTTTCATCGCTCAATCGATATCAAACGATCGGCAATTCGATTTGGGGACTGGGATGTGCATGTCACGTGCCAGCCTCCATTATTACACCCAGGAACCTTCGGAAACAGGAGCCAATTCGTGCCTGCTCTGCCACACGACACTTCGACGCAACAGGGACTGGAATCCTCTCATACTCCGGAACAAATTCGGCTTCGTCTGAAAGAGGGGCATCAGCAGAGTTACCTCCGCGACTTTGTCTACGGAGCGATCGACGGAGCGGTGACAACTTTTGCCGTGGTCTCCGGAGTTGCGGGGGCGGGGCTTTCCTCTGGGATTGTCGTGATCCTCGGGGGAGCTAACCTGATTGGTGACGGCTTCAGTATGGCGGCCGGAAACTTCCTGGGGACGCAGGCGGAGGAACAGCTTCGCGAGCGGGCTCGTCAGATTGAGGAAAAACATATTGACCGTGTGCCCGATGGGGAACGAGAGGAGATTCGCCAGATCTTTGAGAATCAGGGGTTTCATGGAGCGGATCTGGAGCGCATTGTGGAAATCGTCACTTCGGATCGCCAACTCTGGGTGGATACGATGTTGAAGGAGGAACATGGCCTTTCGCTATCTCCTCGCTCCCCTTGGAAGTCCGCGCTGGCCACGTTTGTGGCGTTCCTGGTGATTGGGTTAGTCCCGTTGGTGCCGTTCCTTTGGAATCTTGCGTTGGGGAATTCGCTCAGATCCCCCTATATTTGGAGTACGATCTCTACCGGAATTGCTTTTTTCAGCGTGGGGGCGATCAAGTCCCGTTTCGTGGATCAAAGTTGGTATGCGGCTGGTTTGGAAACATTGATTGTCGGAGGAACGGCTGCTTTGCTAGCGTATGGCTGCGGTGTGTTGCTCGCCGGGTTGGGATAGGTCTGAGGAGACCCGAGCGATGCTTGGTTTTCCCAATGCGACGGCAACGATCCGACAACGAAGTGCGAGTGGTCATTCCGCTCGTGCAAACCTTCTCTCGAAATCCAAAGAAAGGGAGTTTGTCATGAAGGAATTCACAGGGAAAGTCTGTTTGCTGACCCTTTGGGGGATGTTGTTCCCGACATCCCTTGCGGTCGGGCAGGATGCCCCCCCTCCCTCTGTTCGACAGGAAAAACCGAAGTCCGAAGTGGAGTGGATGGACGTCAAACTCCGCTCCAGTCAACAGATCCTCGAAGCGTTGACTCAAGGGGACACGGATCATGTCGCGACAAGCGCTCGACGAATGTTGATTATCAACCTTTTGGAACAACGTCTCAGAAAAGACGATTTCAAACACAAATCGGAGTATCAAGGGGAACTCAATCGTTTCGAATTCGCCACGAAGGAAATCATCCGCACCGCTGAGGCCGATGATATCGATGGCTGCCTTGCGGCGTATCAAATGCTTTGTGCCTCATGCGTCCAATGCCACAAACTGATTCGAGATCAGGCGAACTGAAGTGTGCGGATTGGCACACTTCAGTGCATCATCGTGCGAAATTGGCTCGTCTTCTATCAGTCCCCTCCGGCGCAGGGTAACATCATCGTCAGAGATTTTGGCTCTGGATCGCTGGCATCGAGATGCCCCCCCAAAATCTCGTGATCCCCTTCATCCTGGTATCCTGTTTGCCGGATAGTAAAAGTCACTCGCCCTTAATCGACGAAAGATGGAAACTCATGTTATCCAAAACTTCCTCTGTCTGTCTGTTGGCTTTGCTCGCTTCCTTTTCCGTTCTGGTAGTCGATTCGGCTATGGCGCAGGATCCGGAAAAAGGATCGGAGAAACCCCCGGAGATCCTCGATGACGATGGTCGTCCCGTGATGACGTTGCGGGATTTCATGCGTGTGAAACTGAAGGCTTCCAACCAGATTCTGGAAGGACTCGCGGTGGAAGATATGGAGTTGGTCCAATCTGGCGCCCAGACCTTGTCACGAATGAGCGTTGCCGAAAAATGGCGGATGTATAATGACGCCATGTACCGGCAGTTCAGCAGCGAATTTCAGCGGAATACAAAGGAACTTCAAGAGGCGGCCAAGGAAGGGCAACTGGACGCCGCCGCATTGAAATGGGTGGCCACAACGATGAGTTGCATCGAGTGCCACCGGTATGTTCGTCATCACCTTGTTGTGGAAAGCTCAGGCAACTAATGAAACTGCTCATTGCCAGCGATGGTTCAACGTGTGCGGAACATGCGGAACAGTTCGTCTCGCGGATGCCGTTTGGGGAGAAGGCGCACGTCATATTGGCGAATGTCTGTCCGTCGGCGGATCTCCACTCGCTGGGACGGGAAGTGACTCCCGAGGTCAATCGCCTGGTTGATGAGTGCCGTGCCAAGGGAAACGAGATCCTGGAGGCCGCGAAGGGGCGCTGTCAGGAGTGGGCAGGCTCCGTCTCCACCTTATTGCTTGATGGACATCCCGCTAGGGAGTTGGTCCTCGCCGCAGAACAGCAGGGAGTCGACGCAGTTGTCCTCGGTGCCAGAGGTGTCAGTGGGATCCGCCGATTCCTCTTGGGGAGTGTATCCGAGAACGTGGCCAAGCATGCGAAGTGTTCCGTGTTAGTGGTACGCCCCCCCCAAGGGGATGACTCTCGGTTTCACCCGGAGCGGATCCTTCTGGCACACGACACATCGGATGTTTCCACGGCAGTTGTCCATCGATTTCAGGAGATGGACCTGAGTCGTGAACACTCTGTTCTCCTCGTGCATGCGCTCGAAGTGTTTCGGCACTTTGGTCAGGAGTATTCCGCCGAGTCAGGTCAGGATATTGAATGGCAGGAACGCACGGTGGAAAAACTGCTCCACGATGCATGCGACACATTCAGCAAGAAGTCGGTCAAGGCATCCGCTGTCGTGCTTCGGTCTCAGCATGCCGCCGAAACCATTCTTGATAAGGCTGATGAGTTCCATGCCGATCTGATTGCGTTGGGATCAACGGGGCGATCCGGCTGGGAACGAATGTTGATTGGCAGCGTCTCCGCTCAGGTTCTGCGGCATGCCCCCTGTTCGGTTTGGCTGGAACGGGTCCGTCGCTAAGACCGCAAATTCGAGGAGTCTCCCATGTCCACCGGAAAGACAGACCGAATCGTGATTGTTGGTGGGGGGATCTCTGGAGTTGCCTCAGCGGTTTCGTTGGCGTCCGCCGGGGTCCCGGTCGTGCTGCTTGAGTCCGGAAAGCTTGGAGGCGGAGCGACCTCTCTGGCACAAGGCTGGTTACACAGTGGGGGAGCCTTCGCTGAGGCCAGTTCGGAAATGGCTCGATTGTGCCTGCGTTCCCTTCAACAGACTGAGGCTTTCTGCCCTCAATGTCTCGAGTCCCCGAGATCAGGTATGTACTATCTGACCTCCGATATCCAGACCCCCACCAACGCTCTCAAAAAAGCTTGGGGAGAAGCGGGGCTCCCCTGGAAGGAAGTGGGACGAAATCAGTTGCTGGCCGCGATTCCTGAGTTGAATCCGGAGTTAGTCCAGAAGGCCTACCTGCTTCCGGATCGGGCATTTCGACCTGACGTCCTCACGGAGACCCTTGCTGCGACCGCTCGAAACGCAGGGGTTGAGATTCGCACTGGTGTGGGAGTCGAACGTGTGACCAGCGAAGATGGTCAGGCAACCGGGGTCGTGACACTTCAAGGAGAAGAAATTGCCGCGTCGCATGTGATCCTGTCTGCGGCATCGCTTCCATCCCTATTGGAACACCCACGGACGTTTCTCCCGGACCAGCCGGAACACACTCCCGCAGCGGCCACAACGGAGTTGGTCTCCGTTCGCCCGAATCTGACTCAGATTCCTTTTGTTGTCGTCGACCGCCATCAGTTCAATCATATCCCCCACATTGGCACGTCGATTTTTCATTCCGGCGTCTGGAGAACGGCAAAGACGACATCAGGACTAACGAAATCCGAGGGGGACTTTGAATCGGTTTGGAACACCGTGCAGGAATTCTTCCCCGGTTTTGAGCGGGAGGCCTGTCTGGAATGCCATGAATGGACGGGAACTTCGATCGAGGCACTGGGAGCGGATCAAATTGAACCCGGCCGATGTCCCTGGCCAACCGTCGTGAACCATGGAGCCGAGGGGGGTGTGCGCAATCTGTGGAGCCTTTATCCCGGCCGGGCGACGTTATGGCCAGTCCTTGCCGATCTCATACGAGAAGAGATCCTCGCGAAGATGGATCGGGGACCACTCAAAGCCGCCCCTGCACCGTGGAATTCCCAAGGCAATTGAGGTCTTCGGAACTGGGGATTTCAGACAACCAATTCATCAACAACCAAACAATAGCCAGATCATTCGAACTCAATTCGACGGGTTCTCGCCATCCATTTTATAGCCCACGGTCGACGGAAGCTTTAACACAATCTCCGTGCCAGGACCCGGACCGATCGAAATCGTCCCCTGATGGGCCTCGATGATCCGTTTGCAAATTGTCATACCAAGACCGGTTCCCCGCATTTTTGTTGTGTAAAACGGTTGAAAGATTCGTAACTTCTGCTCAGCGGTGAGTCCTGGTCCATTATCTCGGATCGAAACCTGGACGAACCGCGGCTGTTTTTGGGATTCCTGTTGGCTATGAAAGCTGATCAGGACCGGAGGGTCGCAAGCAGCCAGCGAGTTCTCGAAGATGTTCCGAAACACTTGTTGAATCAGAAACGCATCGACTTCACACGTCACAAGTTGTGAGCCGTTTTCTACACGCAGTTCCGCGCCTTTCTCAGCTGTCAGGTGGGGCAGCTGTTTCCACGCGATATGTGCGATCCCCGCGAGTGACGCCAATTGTTTTTCTACTCGTAGAGGAGCCGCATATTCTCGAACTTCCTCATATTGCTGATGGAGGTTCCGCTGCGCTTCCTGAATGAGCCTCGTCAGTCGGAGCGGCTCGTCCTGGCCTTCCAGTTCAACCGACAGAAGTTCCAGGAACGCCTGGCTCCGTTGCAGGGCATTTCGGCTTTCGTGTGCGAGGCCTGTCATCGCTTCGCCAATCGCCGCGAGACGTTCCGACTGAACAAGTTTCTCGGTTGCTTCCCGATAATCCGTGACGTCTTGAGCGATTCCCAAGATTGCCGACTGACCTTGAAACTCATCCAGTCGGCGGGCGTTCCAAACCATCCAGCGCAAAGTGCCGTCTTTCCTGCGGATCTGGTTTTCGTACCCCCGAATGGACTCGCCCAATTGCATTCGGCGAATATTTTCCTGAGCTTCAACGGTTGCCCGTTCGGAAAGAAACAATTCCGCGAAGTCTCGGCCCAACAACTCGTCAAAACGATACCCGCTCAGTTCCACTGCGAATGGGTTGACGTATTCGATTCGAAAATCATCCCGGACAATCACGATGAAACTCGGAGCCGCCTCGACAAGTGTCCGAAACATGGTCTCACTGTGCGCCTTTTCG
Source organism: Planctomycetaceae bacterium (assembly GCA_020426125.1). Taxonomy (GTDB): domain Bacteria; phylum Planctomycetota; class Planctomycetia; order Planctomycetales; family Planctomycetaceae; genus HKST-UBA70. The sequence goes on along the minus strand of JAGQQQ010000210.1, from coordinate 5,071 downwards.
CGCGCGAGACGCTGGCGATCCGCGATTCGTTGCAGGCTGACCTGAAGAGCTTGGGGATTGATCGGTTTGAGAAGATAATCCGCCGCCCCAGTCCGCAGGGCCGAGACCGCCATTTCGAAATCCCCATGGCCGGTCACAATCACGATTTCGATTTCCGCGTACCGCTGCCTCAGCGTTGGAATCAAATCCACGGCCACAGCGTCGGGAAGACTCCAATCGAGCAGGATCACATCCACATCCGATAGAATGGACGGATCCTCCAAATCAGCGGCCCTGGTGACATACCGCACCGCGTGCCTGTCCAACTCCAGGATGTCCTGGAGATTCCGACAGGTCTCGACATCGTCTTCAACGATCAAAATCGACAATGGCCGCAGTTCGTCCATCTTGTTTTCCGACGATTAGGCTTTGTCTCTTACTAAGAGTCTCATCAAACAAGATCACTGCGTGCAAATTCCAAGCCATCCTGGAACGAAGGCGGGAGGAAAGACGATCGGATCAAACCGCGAATCGCAGGAATCAACTTACGCTCGTGGGGGAGGAGTGTTTGACCCGCTGGCTGGCCGCTTCACGAACGCATGAGAGGAGTCGAGGCACATCAACGGGTTTGGCGATCACCTGATCGATATGAGCGTTTTTGGCCCTTTCTTCGGCTTCCTCCGACAGGAACGCCGTAACAATCATTGCGATGATCGCTGGGCATTCGCGATGGATCTCCTCGGACAACGTGATGCCATCCATTTCTGGCATCTTCAAGTCCAACAGCGCAATGAGGTAATCCCGACGGCGCACCAAGTTGAGAGCATCCGTCCCGGAAGTCGCGATGTCCACGTCGTAACCGTATGCGGACAAAATATCGGCCAGGTTGCGGCAGGAGTCGACATTGTCATCCACGATGAGAATCGTCGCCACGCACTGATTTTCCACCATCGTTATGCCTCGACAATTGACCAAAACACCGAAATCTCTCGAACCGTTCCATTCAAATGCTCGAAGTTCCATTGGGACCGCGACGCAAGCGGATCTTAAACGATGTCCCCTGATCGGGAACACTTTCGACCAGGATTGCGCCTTCATTTTTCTCCACGATCGCTTTCGCCATCGACAGGCCCAGACCAATGCCATCTGACTTGGTCGAGAAGAATGGTTCCATGATCCGGGTGAGGTGTTCAAAGGGAATACCTTTCCCGGTGTCCGAAACGACCATTTCCACCCAGTCCTGATGCGGGTGAATGCTGAGATTCAACCGTCCCCCCTCGGGCATGGCTTCAATGGCATTTCGCAACAGGTTGCCAATCACAATCCGGATCTGACTCTCATCCGCGACGACGATGGGGGACTCACTTGGGCAGTCGAACGTAATCTGGATTTTCGAGTCATGTTCCAGATCGGCCAGGACTTCTCGCAGGTGTTCGTCCAGACGGAACGGCTTGAGGGCGGTATTGTTCGACCGGGCAAAGTTGGAGAGTGATGAGATCACGTCGTTGGCGATTCGAACCTGTCGTTCGATTCGCTCAAGATGTTCCTGAACTTTCTCGGGAGGAGGGTTCTGGGCGTTCCTGAGAAAGTATGCGGAGGTTTTGATGACATTCAGAGGATTGCGAACTTCATGGGCGATCCCGCCGGCCATTTGTCCCATCACCGCGAGACGTTCAATCGACTGAACGCGCCTCACGTATTCCGTCTGATAGGCGTCCTCGATCAACGCCAGATCCAGATCAATCAACACGCTCAACGTGTGGCAAGCCGCCGCCAATTCCTGAGCCGAGCACTTCGTTTGTTCACACAGGCATCGGCACAACCCGGAACGCAGCCGTGAGAGAGCGACATTGGTGTAGACCTGATCCAGGCCAATTTCGACATGCCGTCGCCCGATCGTCCAGCGGCGCACCACAAACTGTTCGTCGTAGGGTCCTATGAACAGGTCTTCCAGCCATCTTCGAAGCGTTGCCTTGAGCCGCTCGACCTGAATCTGGCCACCCGTCATGACGCGATTCGTGTCAGGATGCCTAGTGATTTCCTCGTAAAAATCATCAATCAGGGAGGGAATGTGCCCGCGAAGATCGGGGAGAAGCGCTTTGGCTCGTTCGGCATCGGTTTCCGTCCAGCCGACATAGCTTTGAAGTTCCTGATACTTCTGAAAAAGATCAGCGGGATCGGGCAGGAACGTTGTTTCGCCCGTTGGCGTATCAGCCATCTGGTTCAACCACGATGTCGTCGACTTCGATGTGGGAGAGGACATCCGGGAATTCTCTCAGATTCCCACATCCGCTTCCAGCCTCCCAGTCGACGATTCCCCGCTCCGGTTTCGAGTCGGAACGTTTACGGGCATTCAATTCCAAAGGTCCGAAGCGAATGAACGAATCGATCCGTGGTTGTGAAGACGGTCCCCTTCAAACCGAATTCCTCACCACGCTCGACATATTCCGGGATGTCATCCGTGTAGAGACATTCGTCGGGATCGCATTGAATCTTCGTCAACGCCAGTTCATAGATCGCCGACTCAGGTTTGATCGCGCCGGCTTCATAAGATACGACAAAGTCATCAAACCGATCCAGCACGTCGTATTTCTCCCGAACCCAATCGAAGTGCGTCGTACAGGTGTTGGAGATCAACACCAAACGATAGCCTTGATCCTTGAGCGAATCGAGCACGGGAATCACGGTCGTGTTCAACTCGAAGATGTCAGCCGATGCCTGTCGAAGCAGTTCAAAGTCGATCGGTTTTTCAAAAATTGCTTCCAGAGTCCGGTGAAATTCCTCCTCTGACAGAAATCCCCGTTCGAAGTCCCATTGTAAGGCGGAATCGAAGACGCGCGCTTTCAATTCGGGGGGAGAGACTCCACACACTTCCGCCATCTGCCGACACATGATGGGGTGAGAGAAAAAGACCAACACATTTCCCATGTCGAAGAGAAACGTCTTCACTCTTTTTAGGGGAATTTCCTGATCCATATTCTGCGTCCCGGTTCCGTCTGGTCGAATCGATCCCATCTGTCTGCTCAACTCTCTTAATTATACGCGAATCCAGGAGGGGATCAGCAAGATGGCTCCGGTTTCCCGTGTTTTCGGCGGTTGCAGGACACAAAAGAGGTCGCTAGATTCGCGATAACCCTCGAAATTCTCTTGTTTTGCGAAGACCACAACGATGGCCGCCCGTCCGAATATCATTTTCATCATCACGGACCAACAACGGTTTGATACGATCGCGGAGTTAGGTTTTCCTTACATGGAAACGCCCCATCTGGACCGGCTCGTTCGCGAGGGCACCACCTTTACGAATTGCCATGTGACCGCCGCATCCTGTGCTCCGAGCCGGGCTTCTCTCTTCACGGGTTACTATCCGCATACAACCGGGGTCCTGAAGAACGCCGACACGTGGCAACACTCCTGGGTGGAACTGCTGAATCAGTCGGGGTATCGCTGCGTCAACATTGGCAAGATGCATACGTACCCTTATCACACGCCGATGGGATTCCACGAACGATATGTCGTCGAAAACAAAGACCGATACCTCGAAGAACGCTATTATTTCGACGAATGGGACAAAGCCCTTCGCGCTCGAGGTCTGGTCAAGCAGCAGCGGGAGTTTTACCGCGAACGAGATGATTATCGGACCGCTCTGGGGGCCTTTGACTGGGAACTGCCGGAGGAACTCCAGTCCGACATGTTTGTCGGTGATCTGGCGAAGTGGTGGATCGAGACGTACCCCGTGACGCAGCCGTTGTTTCTGCAGATTGGATTTCCGGGCCCTCACCCTCCTTACGATCCGCCCCGTCGGTATGCTGAACGGTATCTGGAGAAAGACCTCCCGCTGTTGGAAGTGACCCAGGAGGAATTGGACAAACAGCCTCCCGCGCTGCAAGAACTCCGCCAACACAACAACGAGATTGACCATGACTCGGTCGTGCTGGATTTGAATCCGACTCAAGAACAGCGCCACCGCCAACGGGCTTATTATCTCGCCAATGTGACGATGATTGATGAGAAGATTGGGGAAATTCTTCAGTCGCTTGAGGACCGGGGATATCTTGAGAACTCGGTGGTGATTTTCACATCCGATCACGGTGACTGCCTCACCGACCACGGCCATTCTCAGAAATGGACGATGTATGACACCATCACACGGATGCCGATGATTGTCTGGGCTCCCGGGCGTTTCGAAGGAAACCGCCGTATCGATGGACTTTGCTCCCAGTTTGATATTGGTCCCGCCATTCTGGAATTGGCCAGCATTAAGCCTCCAGAAAATCTGGAAGCCCGCTCGCTGCTTCCCGCACTGACCGGTGGAAACTGGCAACCCCGCGATTATGTTTTTGCGGAACAAGTTCGAGACGGGATTCTCACCGGTTGTGAGTTCATGACGATGGTCCGAAGTCACAACTGGAAACTGGTCCATTTTCTCGACGAGCCCGACGGCCAACTGTTCGACCTCAACTCCGATCCCGACGAGGTCAACAACCTCTGGGACTCCGGCCACACCGAACATCAGGCCCGGAAACAGGAATTGCTCGACACGCTTCGGGAATGGCGGATTCGAAGCCAACTCTCAACGGCCAATCTCTGGGCGGACTTCCGATAGCGTGATGCTCCACGATAAGGAAATCTCGACCTTTGAAATGCCTCAAGTCAGCCGATTCGTCGGTTTCTCGTCCGGCATACGTGTCGAAATGTCGCGCACTGGACTTGCCTGAAACGGCTCAAGGAAATCGCGGAGGTGGCGCCCGAGTGGCGCCGGCCCGACGAATCCTTGTTTCGCCCGTCACTTACGCAGGTTTTCCAATGGATTTGAGAGGGGAGGCCGTATCGAGATGGTGGGCGGGAGCCTCGCTCTCGAACAACACTAGGTTTCCCCATCTTGCGCAAACATCCAAGGTTCCTCACGATCGAGATGCGAACGTGCTTTCTCCTTCGACGGATAGCAAACATTGACCGAATTTTGGGATTGGCCATAGACTTCGTAAGAATTGATGTCCACCACTCCAAACACCCGTGTTCCCGCGCGCGTGGGAGATTGGCTCCGTCTGCAATTGCGATGGACCACTCTTCCCAGTTGGGCCATGTCTGTCCT
>JAGQQQ010000209.1 GCA_020426125.1 Planctomycetaceae bacterium | reverse complement strand
TACGGCGCCCTGCCCCTCACCGAAGGCAAAGGTGAAGTGGCCGGTTTTCTACTACAAAACCTCAACCGCAAAACCATCCCCCTGCTGCGCCGCAAACTGGGCATCGTCTTTCAGGACTTCAACCTGCTCTCCGACCGAACCGTAGAGGACAACCTCCGTTTTGTGCTCGACGCTACCAACTGGAAAGACGAACAGAAGATCAAACAGCGCATGGCCCAGGTGCTGGAACAGGTAGACCTCAAAGGGCAGGAGAAAAAAATGCCCCACCAACTCTCCGGCGGCGAACAACAGCGGGTGGCCATCGCCCGGGCTCTCCTCAAACAACCCAAAATCCTCCTCGCAGATGAACCGACTGGAGAACTGGATAGTCAAACAGGACGACTCATCTTCGATCTGTTGCGGAATCTCCACGCCGAACACGGAGTCACGGTGATCACCGTAACTCACGATGAACGATACCTTCGGGAAGGAGATCGCATCCTGTCAATTTGTGATGGACGCGTCGCGGAAAGTGCCATTCCGTTGGGGGCCGAGTCGGTGTAGCCAGGGTGCATGTCAGCTTGTGAGGGCGAATCGTGTTTTGAAAAACGTCGATAGGAGAACTCGGCGATTTCTGGGAAAATGGTCGTGACCAGGGGGATTGGTGAAGTCGGTTTCGATTCAGAGGAATTCGCCATGGATGGTCGCGTCGAGGAGCTTCAGGAAAAATTGCGTTCTCATTTGAATGAGGCTGCGGAGAACCAGAAACTGGAGGGTTTGAAGGCTGAGGGGCCGCATTATTCGCAGATTGAGGACTCGGCCCATGCGACCGAGAAGGAACTTTCCCGGATGATTCAGCAGTCGGGGGCTCGGGAAGTCGCGTTGGACAGTGCTCCGCAGGCTGGTTGTCCGACCTGCGGCGATGTGCGCGAGGTGTGCCATCCTCGATGGTCGATTAACTCGATTGATGGTCCGGTCGAAACGCTGAAACCGAAAGCTCATTGCCCTTGCTGTCGACCTTGTTCAACTACCGCGGGCTGAGCCTTCTTCCTCCCTCATCGGTCGGCGGCCAGTCCTTGTGGCGGAGATTGCAGGGACGGCAGCCTTGTTCGTTCCGGTGCCGAAGTCCTCCATCGAGCAGCCCGCTCAGGACAGTTCCGCTCAGGCGGACGCCGACGCTCAGAAGGACGACGCTCCGAAACGTCTGGTCCAAACCTGCCTGAGCAGCTTCGACAACTCGAAAGGCTTGGGTTTGCCGATGATCCGCGAAGCGAAACGCCGTTGCCTGGATCAGGTCGCCCACAAAGCATTCATCGGCGATGGCTTGCCAGCCAACTGGGCGATCTGGAAGAACAATTTCCGGGACATTGTCCCGATTCTGGACTTCATGCTTGCCTTGGAATATCACTGCACCGCCGCCAAACCTACAAACTCCTGAAATGCTGACGTGCACCCGCTCTCCAGTCCTCCACGGTCCTCAGTTCCTCAAGCCTGGCGGGCACACCACGCAACTCGCGTTCTCAACATTGTTACGAAGTGGCCATTCCCCCCTTTCAAGATCGCTGGCTATGCGGCACCACGCTCGTCGCTCTTCACGAAACCCGTCTCCCCAGGCGCTCAACGTCCACTGCACCCACGGCGCCGCGCTGCCTATCGCAAGTTCATCAGTTCTCCCACGCACTCTCGTGAAGAGGCACCTTTTGCAATCCACCCATGCTAATCTGTTCGCTCGTCCGGGGTGGCCGGGCTGACGAAAAATGGGTAGATCGCGGGAACCACCAGTGACGTGAGCAGCGTGGAGGTGATCAATCCGCCGATCACGACTGTTGCAAGTGGCCGCTGCATTTCCGCACCATCGCCATGTGACATGGCCATTGGCAGGAACCCGAGACTGGCAACGAGGGCCGTCATCAACACCGGCCGCAACCGGTTCATGGCCGTCGCCAGAGTGGCAGTTTCCAACGGCTCTCCCGTCAACCGGCGATTCTCCGCGGCGCTCACCCAGACGAGTCCATTGAGTACGGCCACGCCAAACAGCGCGATGAAACCGACACCCGCCGAGATGCTGAACGGCATCTCTCGCAGCGCCAATGCGAACACTCCACCAGAAGCAGCCATCGGCACCGCCAAGAAAATCAAAAAGGCCAGCCGCACCGACTTAAACGTCGAGTGCAGCAGCAGAAAGATCAGCAGCAGCACGATCGGAGTAATCAACGCCAGCCGCTGACTCGCCGATTGCAAGTTTTGGAAGTCGCCTCCCCATTGAATTTCATAACCGACGGGAAGTTCCACCTGCTCAGCGATCGCCTTCTGAGCAGTTCCGACAAAGCTGGCCACGTCCACACCACGAACGTTGCACTGGACGAACGTTCGGCGGCGGTTGGACTCGTGCTCGACGGCTGGCGGTGTCTCTTCGACGATGATATCCGCCACTTCCTGTAGCGGCACCGGCTCTCCCCCCGGCGGGCAGACGGGCAATTGCCCCAGCCGATCGGAACGGCTCCTCCAATCAACGGGGATGCGAACCATGATCGGATACCGCGCCCGGTCCTCAAAGATGAGACCCGTCTCCCGTCCCCCCAGGGTTTCGACGACATCGAGAACGTCTTGCGCATTGAGGCCATACCTCGCGAGGACGTCTCGCTTCGGTTCGATACGGACTGTCGCCAGGTTGGCCTGATAGTCCGCCTTCACGTCGGCGGACCCGGGAATCGTCTTCAGTGTCCGCTCGATCTGTTTCGCCAACCGGCTCAGTTCATCGAGGTCTTTGCCGTAGAGGAGAACCGCGACATCGGCCTTTACGCCGGCGACCAGTTCATCGACGCGCATCTCGATCGGCTGAGTAAACCCGAACGCCACTCCCGGCACTTTCGAGGAGAGCGCCTCATCCAACTCCTCGATGAGGTCGTCGCGTGTGATTCCTTCTCGCCATTCGTCCTTCGGCTTAAGCATCACCCAGACGTCGGTCTGGTGGACCCCCATGATGTCGTTGGCAATCTCCGGTCGACCGGTCTTGCAAAAGACCGTTTTGACCTCGGGGAACTCTTTGATGATGTTTTCAATCTGAGTTCCGACTCCAATCGCTCCTTCAATCGTAGCGCTCGGCAGACGAACGGCTTCGACCAGGAGATCCCCTTCGACAAGCCGGGGCATGAACTCCGCCCCGAGATTCCAGCCAACCGGGAGGCTCGCGAGGAACACCGCCACCGCGATGGCGACCGTCATCACGCGATGGTGAATGGCCCTTGTCACAATCGGGCGATAGATCCGTTTGATCCAGCGAATCAAAAAGATGTCTTTGTCTTCCATGTTCTTCGGCAGAAACATCGCCGCCAAAACCGGCATCAGCGTCATTGACAACACCAGCGATCCAGCGAGTGCGAAGAGCACTGTCAGGGCCATCGGTCGGAAGAGTTTTCCTTCGGTTCCTTCGAGAGCGAGGATCGGCACGTACACAATCGCGATGATCAATTCGCCGAACATGGTCGGCTTTCGTACTTCAATTGCGGCGTCCCGGACCACTTCATCATGGCGGCGGCCTTTGGTGCCGTGTGAGAGATGGTGCATGCAGTTTTCGATCATGATCACGGAACTGTCGACAATCAGGCCGAAGTCGATCGCCCCCAGACTCATCAGGCTCGCGGTGATCCCGGTGGCCATCATCAGATTCGTTGCAAACAACATGGATAAGGGAATCGCGAGTGCCGTGATCAATCCCGCCCGGAGACTGCCGAGCATGAACAGCAGCACGACAATTACCAGAAAGCCCCCTTCGGCGAGGTTGTGGAGCACGGTGTCCAGCGTTCGCTCGATCAGATGGGCCCGGTCATAGACCACCTCAAGTTCGACCCCTTCGGGAAGGGTCGGTTCAATCTCTTCGAGACGCTCTTTGACTCGTTCGACGACTTCCCGGGAGTTCTCCCCGATCAGCATCATCGCCATCCCCATGACGGCATCGCCCCGGCCATCGCGAGTCACCGATCCCTGCCGCGTCATCGGTTCAATCGACACTTCTGCCACGTCGCGAACGAGGATCGGAGTGCCCCCTTCGTCCCGTCGCAGAACGACATTCAGAATATCTTCCTCATCTTTCAGGAGGGCCTGCCCGCGAATGAAGCGTTGTTCGTCAAAGTGGACCACGTAGCCCCCGCCAGCGGTGCTGTTGTTGGCCTCGATGCGGTCGAAGATGTCGTTCAGCGACAGGCCATATGAGGAGAGCCGGTTGGGATTCGGACGGACTTCATAGGTTTTGAAGAAGCCCCCCATCGTATTGATTTCCGTGACCCCCTGGACTTCGCGAAGCCGGGGAGCAACCTCCCAGTCGAGGATCGACCGGAGTTCCATCGGCGTGTAGTTTTCGCCCTTCACTTCGAACTGGAGAATCTCCCCCAGCGCGGTCGTCATCGGCCCCAGTTCGGGAGCTCCGTATCCGGGCGGGATGTTCGCCGCGGCGGCCTGCATCCGTTCGTTGACGATATTGCGAGCCCAGAAAATGTCGGTCCGTTCCTCGAAGACGATGGTCACGAGGCTGATCCCGAACTTGGACACACTGCGGACTTCCTCCACGCGAGGGAGTCCGCTCATCCCCCATTCGATCGGGTTCGTGACGTACCGCTCGACTTCAATGGGGGACAGCGACCCGGCATCAGTAAGGACTTGTACCTGGACGTTGGTCATGTCCGGCACGGCATCAATCGGCAGGTGAATCGCGGAGTAAATTCCGCCGATCGCCATCAGGGCCGTGGTGACGAGAATGAAAAATCTGTTGTTGAGTGAAAAGTCAATCAGGGCACTGAGCACGTTTATTCCTCCTCACTTTCGAGCAGCAGTTCGGACTTGAGAAGGAAGGCACCGTCGGTCACGACCGGTTCATTCGCGGCGACTCCCGACAGGATTTCCAGTTGGGTCTCGTTCTCGATTCCGACCGTCACATTCTTGCGGCGGAAGCGATTCGGAGCTTCCTGAATGAACAGAAAGTCCTGGCCATCGTGCTGGAGAACAGACTGGGCCATGACCATGCAAACGTCGTTGTGCGTGCCGATGGGGATCGACACCCTCGCGAACAATCCCGGGCGGAGGCGGCCGTCTTTGTTTTCAATCTTCGCGATGATCGGAACCGCGTTTGTCTCCAATGAGACTTGTCGGCCGATATATTCGACCGTCGCAGGAAAGGTCGCATTGTCCATGGCGGGAATGGTTACTTGCAGTTCCTGGTTCGGCTGAATGGAGACGGCGGCCCAGTCTCCTTCCCGAATCTCAGCTTCGACCCAGAGCGTGGATGTGTCTGCCAGGACGAACAGGGAATCCCCCGCATGGATCCGCTCTCCGACGGAGTAGGTCCGTTGTTCGATTGTCCCTGCGAAAGGGGCTTTGATTTCGACCTGTGACAGGTGTTCCAGATCGGACTCAACGGCTCCCATCTCCGAGGAGTCCGGCATTGGGGCCATCGGATCGGACAGCTCCAAATTCAGTAGTAATGACGCGAGGTGTTGTTCGGCGATCTTGACCCGTCTTTGGGCATCCTGCGTCTCAGCGGCCGCCTTGGTGCGTGCCGTCCAAACATCGAGTTCCGCCTGTTCGATCGCGGAGGCGAGTTCCGCCTGTCCCGACTCAACCGCCGCTTGGCGTTCCTTAATGGTTTTCCCCGCCAGCGCTCCCGAGTTTTCCAGGCCAGAGACACTACTCACGACCGACTCCGCCAGTTTCAGCCGGGAATAGGCTCCCAGGAGTGAGTCTCGGTAGTCTCCCAGCATCGTCTTCCCGAATTGGGATCGAAGTGAGTCAAAATTGGGGTTCTCTTTCAGGGACGCGGTCAATTCCTTGACGTTCTTTTCCAGTGTGACCGTCAGTTCCTCCAGACTCTGTTTCAGGGCGAGATCGGCCCGGCGTTGGAGGACATCGGCCCGGGCGGAACCGATTTCGGGGCTGTTGATCCAGCACAGGGTCTGTCCGGCCGCAACTTGATCTCCCGGCTTGACGAAGAGCTTGAGGACGATGCCATTGCTCGGCGTGGTGACTTCGATATGTCGATTGTCGTTGTACGTCAGACGGGCGGGCACCGTATGAGAGTGTGTGATTGAGCCGACGGCGACCGGTTCGGTTTGAATCTTCGCGGCCTCCAGTTTTCCGGAGGGAAGTTCGACCACCTCGCGAGGTTCTTCGGAAGCCGCTTTGGGGGAGTCGTATTCGTCCGTCTCTGCGGCCGCCTGCTCCTCTTGAGCGGGGAGAAAACGGTCGCGAAAGCCATAGAGCAGTCCGATGACCGCGGCTAAG
>JAGQQQ010000208.1 GCA_020426125.1 Planctomycetaceae bacterium | reverse complement strand
ACGTACTGCGCTGTTGCGTACCCACTTGCACGATGCGACCGGTATCTTTCTGAACTTTGCGAATCAGCTTCCCTTCGTCAATGGTCAGCGTCAGCGGCTTTTCGCAGTAAACGTCCTTCCCGGCGTACATCGCTTCAACGGCGATCTTCGTGTGCCAATGGTCTGGCGTCGCGATCATCACGGCATCGATATCATCCCGGTCCAGGACCTCGCGGTAATCCTTGTAGGCGTCCGGTTTCTTCCCTTGCGCTTTCTCGACCTTCGCGACATTTTCCTCCAGCACATTCGCATCGACGTCCGCCAGAGCGGCGAAGTCCGCGAACTTGAAGGATTTGCTGGTGATCGCCCAACCCTGGTTTCTCAGGCCAATTGTGGCAAACACGGGACGGTCATTCGCGGACTGATACCCGAACGCTCGGTTCGTAGACGGAATCAAAATCGTCGCGGCCCCAGCGGCGGTGACCCCTTGAAGAAACTGGCGACGGGTCGTTTGTCGGTTCTGAAACATTAGGAAAACCTCTTGGTTGGAAGTAAGCAAACTCGCCTTGGGGAAACCAAAATATCCTGCCTCGAACGGTCGCCGGTAATCGACAACCGCCGAGTTTGAGCGAGGCGAATCATGAAACCGAAGACTGTATCAGATTTCGATTGACTGATGCACTTCGTACCGCCGTTTCCTGAGAATCTGGGAACGGGATCGTGACCCCCGTTTGTCCTCGGGAGGACAACCCCGGTCTATGCGTGATGACCACGGCGCCAAGGTTGTTTGGCAACTCGGATTCAACCGTTTTGGGAAACGTCAGAAAGTCCGCACGGCGCAACCCTGGCATGATGTTTTGAGACGTTACCCCACACCGCTTTGGGTTAAAACTTCATGCACGAAAAAGTGACACTAAAAGAACGCTGTCAACACTGGCAGGACGGATTGACCGTCGACCAGAATTCCCGCATGGTCACCGGTGTTGCCCTCGCCGGACCTCAATCGAAAAATGGCTACCGCTACTCGGAACAGGTGCTCACCGAATCCGTTCCGTTGTATGACCATAAGCCGGTTTTCCTCGATCATGCGCCCCACGCCACAAAGCCCATGGAACGCAGCACCCGCGATCTGGTTGGCCATATCATTAACCCTCGCTTTGAAAACGGGCGTGTGCGCGGAGACATTCTGGTTCTCGAAACGGAATCGGGACAGACGTTTCTGCAGTTGGTGAAATCAGGCGCCCCCGGCGTGGGGATGTCCCATGTCGTCCTCGCTCGCCGATCGGCCGATAGCGCGCAGGTCGTCGCCATCGAGGAGGTCATTTCTGTCGATGTGGTGGTCAATCCGGCAACGACGACCACCTTTCAAGAGTCCTGCGACAACGACACCACTCGTTTCACAAGGTTGCAGGAGCGTCTCGACAGGTTGAACTCAGAGCGAGATCAGCTCCGATCCGAACTGAGTGATGCACGCTGTCAGCTCGTCGCATTGCAACGAGAGTGCCTTGTCAACGAGCTTCTTGAAGGATCTTCACTCCCGTCGACGGCCGTCACAAATCTCTTTCGAGAGCAGCTTCGACTTGCCGCGACTGAGCAGGAATGTCGCAATCTGATCCACGATCGAGAGCAACTGTTGACGGCGAACCACCGTGCGTTGGCGCCCGTTATGAGTGATTCCCGATTTCATGAATCACGCGGAATCACAGACGATGAATTCATTCGCCGTTTGAAGCATCGTTAAGGCGCCTCTCTTGGAGCATTCCGCGAACGTCAGTTCGGAAGTCAACGCACCCACTCCGACGCCACTCAGCTCACATTCCGCTTAAACCGCTTTCCATCCTTTCACCCCCCGAGTCCCCCATGAACAAACTTCGCTTCCGCTCCGGTCAAGTCCACCTGAGAAAAGTCCCAGTCGATGCCAATACGGTCATCGAAGCTGGCGATCTCGTCTGGCTGGACGGGGCCATCGCCAAACCCGCTTCTGATCTTGACTGGCAAACGGATCTCGCTACGACTCAATCGGAGTTCGCCGCCAGATTTCTCGGTGTCGCTCATCAGCCATCCAAGGCCGGAGAGACCGCTCCCATCTCCGTCGACGTGAGTCCCGATGCGGTCTACGAATTCGACTGCAATCCCACCCTCTACTCGTTGGGTCAGTCGCTGGGAGTGGATGCCAACGGCTCCCAACTGATGAATAAACAACTTGAGATCGCCAATCCCGTCAATAGTGTGGCGCGAGCGGCCGAGTTTACCGACGGTCCGGTCTCGACATTACGAGTGACATTCGCGTCGGCATTCTACACCGGCAGTTCCAACGCCTCCGCGGCACTTGGCTAACGAGCCATCCGCTTGAATCTCCAATTCCCGATCCCCTTCTGGATTTCCCTATGAACGGCACCTCCCTAAAGACTCTGATCGAGTCACACGGCCACGCTGGCTTTTACCACAAAGTTGTCGAACTCCTGAACGAAAGAAGAATCGCTCCCGACGACTTCTCCTATCACGAACTGGCGGATGCCTGCGGTGTCCTGTCCCGTTTGCGGTCGCTTCGGGAATCTCACGGTTCCCTTGACCAACTGCTTGCCAACCCCCAAGGAGCCGCGGCCCTCTTCCGTGAATCCGGCCCGGGCGTGAGCAGCCATCTCTTCCAGGTCGTCACGGGAGAATTGATCGGACGGAAAGTCATCGAAGGCTACGAAGATGACTCCGGATTCATCGGCGACAAACTGGTTACGGTGATCCCGAGCCGATATCGCAACACCAAAATCGCTGGCTTTCGTGCGCTTGCCGGACCAACGGAAGTCAACGAAGGACATCCCTACGAAGAGTCGACCTTTGAAGAGAAGTTCGTGACTTCGCAGGAATCAAAACAGGGTCGAATTCTCAGTATCAACGAGGAACTGATCGCATTCGATCAGACGGGCGTTGAGTTTTCAACTTCCCAAGATCAACAGACAACTCGACCCGTTCAATTTGGAATTTTCCTTGCCGAGTCCGTTTGTCACGCACTTTCCAAAAACAGTCCAGCCGCAGGCCGATTTCCTGAAAAGCCCGACGAAGCACCAGTGGATCAACACCGGCCAAGTTTCCAATTTTCTGTCCGGCAGCAGCCAGCTTGGGAAAGTATTCAGGATTGAAGGCCACCTTGATTGTGACATCCCGTTTCCCCTTGATGTCTTTGTCGCATTCCCTCTGCAAACGCTTCCACCAGTCCATGACCACCGCTTCGACATCCACAGGATTGAGGACTGACGCTAGTTCTGCATCAAGACGGTCTTTCTCGGAATACAACTCTTCCACTTCAGCCAAGACTCCCTTGACCATTCGTTCGTCTTCAATGTCACAGATGCGCCGATTTCCACGTTCAATGCTGGCTTCGATCCGCTCAAGTTGTTTCCGCAGGGTGTCCGCACGATCAGCCGAAGGGCTTTCGATTCTGACCTTTAAGTCAGCAATCTTTTCAGGGGTGATTGTCTCCCAAAGTTTGTCGATGGCACGTTGGATGATTTCGTGCTGGTCGATCTTCCAGCCTTCGCAATTGCTGCCGGGATTGTTCATGAAGCTGCCACAGTGGTATCTGACGACATCCATTTCTTTCAGCTTCTTTCGTCCCCCCATCATCCGTATCCCACAGTGACCACAATACAGGATGCCGGACAGGGGGTATCCAGCATCATCGGCACGGGGCTTGCGTCCAGTTGTTTGGACTGACTCCAACTTGGCTTGGACTCGCCAGAATAGTGCAGAGTCAATCACACCGTCCCATAAGCCTTCCATGATGATCTTCTCTTCTTCCTTCCCTTTCGTTTGTTTTCCGCTTCGCCCCTTTGGGCCGGTATTCCGCTTCGCCCCATCCTTGGTGAGACGGAAGAACGCTTCCTTGGTGCGCTTCTTCCCCAACTCGTAGTCACCGATATAAGCTCGATCCATCAGGATGCGCCGGACAGTTACATCCCGCCACAACTTTCCATGAGGGGACGGGATACCACGTCGGTTCAAGTCAGACGCCAGCCAGTAGGGGGAAATGTCCTTGTGGTCATAGGTGTGAAACATCCACCTCACCACCGACAATTCTTCTACATCCCCGGCCACATACTTCACATCCCATTCCTTCAGCGTCCTGAACTTCTCGCCACGGGCAACAATGTGGATTTTTCCCTTGTCATCCGTAACTTGTCGAGCCATTCCAAACGGGGGCTGTCCCCCCATGATCCGATGGCGTTCCAGCACCGCTTCATGTTTACCACGGATGGCTTCACGGGAAATCTGCTTCAAGTCCGCATGGCCTTTCATAGACAGAAAGGTGTCTTGCATCTGGCCAACTTCAGAACTCCAATCAATCAGCCCATCTGCCACGGTATCCAGAAAGACACCGCAATCCCGCAGACGCATCTTGAATTCTGCCCCTTCATAGATATCGAGACGATCAAAACGCAGCTTGTTCCATGAAAGAATGGCCTTGAAGTCTCCCAGCGTTTCAGCATCTTCGATCATCCTGATGAAGTCTTCACGCTTGGCCACTTCCTTCCCGCCACTGCGGCCACTGTCCTGATACCAGCGGAGAATTCTGTATTTCCCCTTGGCCAGCTTGATGATTTCGGACTTCTGCTGTTCAGGAGATTTGTCCTGCTTCTTGGAAGACATCCGAATATAGCCCACGGCAGGTATGAGAATGGCCATTCGATAAAGTGCCTCGCACGACAGAGGAGGGTTGCGTTACTAACTTCTCAGCTTATCCGAAACGTACCATGCTGAAAACAGCAGTCTTCTTTGGGAAAAACCAATCGTTTACCTGCTACGTCTCCCAGTTTTCGACCACAAACTGGGAGCCAAATATGCCTCGTAACGCCGTCCTCGTCATCGCCCGGTTCTGGGTCGCCTGTTTCGTCTTCGCCCTCCTGCCGTTTGGCTTGCCTGCCGTCCTTGCAGGAGTCCTGACTCTTCCATGTGTGGCGTTCGTCGCCCTTCTCGTGGACTGGATGCGTGGTTCGACAGTTCTTGCCCGTGGCCGTTTCGATCCGAGTCCGAGCAGCTTTCCCTGACCGACGACGAGCAGGAGATGCGGATTCGAGCAGTATGAATGCCCTGTCTGTGGCACAGCCG
>JAGQQQ010000207.1 GCA_020426125.1 Planctomycetaceae bacterium | reverse complement strand
ACTGAAAAAGGCGGACAAGGTCGCGAAGTTCTCAGACATCGCCCAACGGGCTGGTTTCAGTGCCGGCGCAAATGGTCGTGCAATGGTCACATGCCTGAAAACCATCCGCAAGGATTGGCCACACCTGCAATGGTGGCGAGCGATCCGTGACGATGGGACGGTCAAAACCAAGGGAGAACAGGCGCGCGAGCTTGAGGAGTGGGGTGCTGAGATTTCAGATTCCGGAGAGGAGGGACGGTCATCCGTTCTGATTGATGAGGCTCGTGTTATGATCTGGGAACATGGCAAAGGGGAGGGGGACGCGGTGGAGACCGCCCAGGGATCCACTCCCTGATCCTTCGAGAATTTCTTTGAACGTTTTGGATCTCCGTCGTCGCGGAGTTTTCGGCCGTTTCGACCGGAAGATCGGGTGACCTGACGGTCCCCGACCCGAAATGAGCTTGAGAAGCTGTTAGATCGCATCGGCCGTTTTGGTCCGGAGGGAGGAAAGGAGTTGCCCTTCCATCTTTCCTAACCGGACCCCCTGCAATTCGGATCACCGTTCCAGCCGAATTATCCGATACCAAAAAAGAACATCGCGAAGATTGCGATTGTTCGGATTTCGCGACTCCAGGATGGAATGTTCCGATGCGACTCTCATTCAACACACTGTGGGTGCTTTTGCTGACCACCCCTGTCATGTTGACACCAGCCATGGCGGTGGCCCAAGTTGTCCCCGGAACGGGAACGCTGGTCAACATTGACGACTTCGAAGGCGAAAATTTTTCGTACGATCACAAATGGCCCAAAAGCAGCAAGGAGGAGGACGAACAGATTCGTTCTCCCCTGGGTCGATCAAATAACGGGAAATGGATGGAATCTCCCAAACGCGGAGCGCCCGATTCCATCAAGCGAGTCGAAACTCCGCTCGGTGGTCTTCCCGGCAGCACCGGGGCCTTGTATCTCCGATCACGGGATACAGGAATTCCAGGTCGCCCCGGATACAAACAGGCCCAAGATGACTTGATCCTGTCGGCCCGTCCGCTCAGTGTTTCGAACACGCCCAACTTCACCGTTCATGTTTACCTTCCCGAATGGGACCAATGGGAACAACGGAACGGTGTCTCCTTTGGAATCCGCGCCGGGATGTCGGGTCCTCAAACCGTTGTGAAGGAGTCTCGCGGCCTGTTCGGACGCCGATCAAGCCGGACCGTCACCGAACAGGAACCTTACTACCCAGGATTTTTTATCCAGTTCATCCCTGCCAACGATTCTCGCAACACGACCGGACAGCCTTACGCGATGATCCTGATCAGGGCGAACGAACTGGGGCATGAAATCACGGGCCCGGTCATACGGCAAACCGGATGGTGGACATTCGGCATGTCGGTGACCCCCGATGCGAAATGTCACTACTATGCTAGCCCAGGCGTGGATCCCTTGACGGCGGATGACTACATCACCACGTCGTATCCCTACCGAATTCCGGGCACGGTCTTCAACACGGTCTTCTTCAACGTCTGCTCGGCGGACGATGGAAAAACCTGGTCGACTCCCTGGATCATCGATGATCCCAAGGTTTTCTACGCTCGTGGAGCCGTCCGCCAAGCTCGGAATAATTAGCCTCCTTCAGGCGTGGTGCCACGATTCGGCAATCGGACCTTCAATCACGGCCTTGAAGCCATCGGTTTCAAGGCTTTTTTTGTGTGCCGAGCATGTTTGACAGTTTGCGGTGTGGAAGTCCCCGTTCCAGCCTGATGGAGGTGAAGGAAAGTGAAGCGCAAGGGCGTCGTCGTGAGGCGCACGTCTGAAGGAAGCGTGGATCGAAAACGCGAGCCGATGGACAAGAACCGGATACGAGGCTGTTTTGGTCGGACGAGTTGGCACGCATCAACGAAGTCCAGATCCATCAAGGACCATGGCAGTCAATCCGGCGGTTGTGCGTGGAAGATTGTCAAACTGACCTCGGGAGGTCTGTGTCGTGTTGAAGTCAAGGCTTGCCTACGAACTTCAACTGAGAAGATCGTAAGGTCTTCTGATCGCGGCACAGAAGTCAGCAGAGGGCGTAGTGGCGGCATCGGTTGAACGAGCGAGACACTCGTCCGAAATTGACGTTCGCAGCCAGCGTGCTGCTCAGCGGACGCTGGACAGCGTGACACGGTTCGTGGAACGCAAATTTCGGCTGAAAGTGAATCGAGAGAAGAGTGCCGTGGCTCGTCCCTGGCAGCGGAAGTTCCTGTGATTCAGCTTCACGAACCATCGACAGCCGAAGCGACGTATCGCTCCGGCCTCGATCGACCGGTTCAAGAAGCGTATCCGCGAACTGACCCGCCGCACTCGCGGATGCACGTTGGGAGACGTGATCGGAGAACTGACCCGCTACATGCGTGGCTGGTTGGGCTACTTCGGTTTCTGTGAAACCCAGATTGTCCTGCGTGACCTGGAAAGCTGGCTCCACCGCAGGCTGCGTGCCTTGCTGTGGAAACGTTGGAAACTCGGCACGGTGCGGTTTCGGGAGTTGAGGCAACGCGGCGTCAGCCATGACCTCGCCGCCCAATCCGCCGGCAGCAGCCACAGCGTGTGGCGTCTGAGCCGCAGCCCTGTTTTGAATTTTGCCTTACCTGGAAAGTTCTGGAAGTCCCTGGGACTCCCTTCACTGGCCATCAATGCCTCTTAACCAGCCGAACCGCCGTGGTACGGACCCGTACGCCCGGTGGTGTGGGAGGGGGGATCACTCCCTCCTATCCCGATGGGGCGAGGAGCATCGCTTGATCGCAAGTGCTCTTGTTCGATCCCCAATTCAACGTATACACTGTGTGTATACCGCGAGGAGGGATTGCATGAACAAGACCTTGATCAAGCATGGCAACAGTCTGGCGCTCGTCATTGACAAGCCGATCCTGGAGATGCTCCAGATCACGGCAGAAACGCCACTGGAACTAACCACCAACGGCGATGTGATCCTGATTCGGCCAATCCGCGATAAGCGCCGGCAACGCCAGCTGCAGGCGTCTCTGGATAAGATCAACCAGAAGTTCGGTGAGGACCTGGAACGATTGGCGCAATAGATGGACGACATCGACTTTCTGTCGAGCGGCGATGTCCTGTTCGCGCATTGGGATCAGATCCAGCGGTACGGGGGTGATCCTGGCGTCCGTGATCTCGGACTGCTCGAATCGGCGTTGTCACAGCCAATTGCCAGCTTCGAAGGCCAGTGGCTGCATCAGTTTCCATTTGAAATGGCTGCTGCTTACCTGTACCACCTGGTGCAGAACCATCCGTTTGTCGACGGCAACAAACGGACCGGGGCGGTCGCAGCCTTGCTGTTCCTGGAACTGAATGGGATGGAGTTCAATGCCCCCGCAGGAGCGCTGTACGACATCACGATGGCGGTGGCCAACGGACAGGCGGACAAGCAGGCCGTGGCCGAGTTTCTGCGTGATCATGCCGACTCCGCCTGATCTGTGCGTGTTGCACTGATTGCTGTACGGTCACATTGAATTGAAGCGAGTCAAGTTCCATCAGAAACGCCGGTTGACGCGGCCATTCGGAAAGAGCCGTCGCCATCAAAGAAGTCGAGGACGTTTCTCCTGTCGCAAAGAACGCTGCGTCGCCTGTCAGTTTTCTTAGAATGCACAACATCGCTTGATTTCGCGTCCGGAATGTGGCTCATGTGTCATCAGGCACGGAGACCAAGCCCTCCACGAAAGGAGAAAAGCATGACCACATTATACGTCGCCACGCTCGCCCGCTACGTCCTGGTGGAGGCCGCCAACGAACAGGAGGCCCGCACCCGGGGACAGGCGGCGCTCTCTGATCGATATGCCGCCCTGCGAGAAGGCCTCGGTCGTGAGGTCCCGGTCGAGATCAGGATCGTGCGACCCACGACGGACGAAGAGATCGAGTTGATGCGATGGCACAATGAAATGGTCTCCACGACGGGCTGATTCCACTTGATCCGCTCCGGGAGTCACTCAATGCACGGAGCGGTCGCCATGCCGTCCGTATTGTCATGCCTGCGTCTTCAGGTTGCTGATCGAAGCTGGCATCGGCTTCTGTCCCATATGACGGTTCTCTTGCAACGGCGAACAGATCTCCGATTAAGTAGGAGTGGAATATCGCCGGTTCCACTGGCAACAGCGAATGGCTGCCATTGCAAAGATGCGAACAACTTCCTGGCGACGATCCTCGGTCGTCAGATCGCCACGTGGATGGTGGTGAAGAGCAGGTATGGCACGTTTCATTTTGAAGAGATTGTGGATGGTGATAAACAGATTCCCCAATGCGGCGAACGGTTCGGGGACCGTTCGCCGCGATCCTTAACCCGGCAGCGCCACGACAGCCGCTACACTTCCCGCATCCGTTCGATGAGATCGGTTTCCAGCTGCTGGAGTTTCGCGACCTGCTTTTGCACCCGACTGAGATCCCGTTCTCGTTTTCTTCGGGCGGCATCCAGCGATTTCGCTTCTGCCCGGAGTTCGTCCTGGAGCGGTTCGGACGCTCTTCGGAAGAGACATTGAGACATTTTTCAAGATGTCTCAGTGGCGTTAACCGGCAACACGCGAACTCTCTTGTCTCGGAGTGATTGCTCATCTGGGATTTCGGATTGTCAAGAGACCCTGCGATAAGCTGACAGGTTGTGTCCTTAAATGCTTCAAGATTCACGTTCAGGCCAGTCGCCCTGAAAACAAACTGCCGCTTTGAATGACCGCAGTCACACCAAAGAAGTCGGTGGCGCTGAGCCTGCCGTTCCCGAGATTCAGGAGTCCCCAGAACTGGCCAGAGTTTCGCTGGTAGCCGATGATGTCAACAAGTCCGTCTCCGTTGAAGTCGCCGATGGTGGACGTCCAGTCGGCAACCGCACTCCAACGGGTCAGACTTTGTGTACGCGAGACTCCAGCATCGTTGCCGGCGGTCATCCACCAGATCCCACGGTTGTCATAGGCGGCAACGTCGTCTTTGCCGTCTCCATTGAAGTCCGCGACGGTCACCTCCTCGAACGTCAGGGTTGCACTCCACGTTCCCCAGAACCGGGTGGAGAGCCTGAGTGTCGTTGAGTTCAGGTCCAGGATGAACCAGGCGCCTGTGGCTGTCTTGGCAATGATGTCCGATTCTCCATCGCCATTGGCGTCGGCCGCATGGATGTCTTGCCAGTTGGCCGCTTCGTTCCACCGGCCAACGAAGCGGGTCAGAAAACTACTGGCGTTGCCGAATGCCACGAACCAGTTGCCAATTGACTGGCGAAGGGCAATGTCGTCGAAACCGTCACCATTGAAGTCTCCGGAGACGGACTCTCCATCGCGGAATCCGGCCACGTTCCAGCGTGGACCGCTGATTTCTGAGAATGCCATGCCATCTGATCGTTGAATTCGCCAGCGGCCATCGGCCCCACGAGCAGCGACGTCGTCGAGACCGTCGTTGTTGAAGTCTCCAACCTGAATGTCATTCTGGTTGGCTCCTGGTGACCAGTTTCCCCAGAGTTCAGGGGCGATCATCGCACCGGCGTCGGTCCCCAGACTGACCCAGAGTTGGCCGGCCTGATTCATCCCGGCGATGTCGTCGCGGAAGTCGCCGTTGAAGTCCCCTCGATGCAGTCCGCTGACACCGAACATTGACCAGTCTGGACCAGCAACGAAGGTGAAGATGTCTCCGTCGCTTAGACCGATGGTGGCAGTCGTCGCATTCGGATCGAAGAGCAGAACGTCGTCTGGTTCAAAGATCTGCACATCTTCAATGCTGGTCAGCACGATGGGCGCATCGTCGCCGATCTGGACAATGTTTCCATTCACGGTCACGGGACGGTTCCCAGCGCGAACGATGAGCCGGTCAAAGCCTGGGCCCCCGTCGATTGTATTGCCACCGTCATTGACGATGATGGTGTCGTCCGATCGGGAGCCAATGAGGTGATCCGAACCTGTTCCGAGATTGATTGTGCTAGTCCCCTGCACGAGAACGTCCATGAATTCAACCACGTCGTCGTTGGGGCCGACATCAATGTTGAGGTCCCCTTGGATGATCTGGTTGGCGATCTCGATCCGATCATTACCGGGGGTCAGCTTTGCGGTCAGATTTCCGGGAACAACAATTTGAACTCCGTTCGAGGACACCCCGACGAAGTCGTCTCCGTCAAATCCCGAGAATTGCATGTCCGTCGGTTTTTGAACGAGAATTCCTCCTGACTGACCATTGATGGTGGTTCCTCCAACGGCCACCACCATCGTGTTCCCGTCACCAAGATCGAAGAGGGCAACTGCTGATCCGTCATCATCTCCTTCCAATCGCAGTACACCGTTTTCAAATGTCACCTGGACGTCTCCATTGATCGCCGGGCCAATCGGGAAGTTGGCTGGCGTGAATAGCAATGGATCGAAATGGATGAGTTGTAGTGTGCCCGCCCCTCGGTTGTCCGACGCAACCACGATGGCGCTGATCGTTCCGTCGGGAAAATCGAAGGTGAACGAACCGTCCTGGCTCAAGGGCAACTCGCCCGTCAACGGTGATCCATCGGTCTGGCGGGCTTGCAGCGTCACGGGATCACCATCGGGATCCGTGACTCGTCCGAAAATCTGAAAGCCGTTGTTTCCCTGTTGAATTCGGACATCCGACAAAACGGGGGCTCGATTTCCGTCCGTATTCAGGAATGTCTGAAACGTGGTCGTCACTTCAGGTTCCCCGTTTTCATCAAGCGCGATGGCAAATTGCTGACCCGCGATGAATCCGCCGTTGGCGTTGGGGTCCAGTTGATTCGCGGGAACTCGTTGTTGCCCCGGCGGGACGTTGATCATCTGGCCGTTCGCCTGGAGCAGCACTCCCTTTGGGGAGAAGATGTCGATGAATCCGAGCAGTTGACCGTCATTCCGGACTTCTAGTTGAGGACTCACAGACGGGCGAACGTCGCTGACACCGATGATCGCATTCCCGAATCCCCCTTCGCCGAACAACTGGATGTCGGCCACACCGGGTCGCTCTAGCGCGATGAGACGTTCATCCCGGTCGAGGACATTGACAAACCTGATGACGCCAGTGTCTTCGTCGTAGGCGACTTTGCTGCCGCCGAGTACGAGCGGTTGTCCGTTGGAATCGGTGATGTCCATCGAAGTGCGACCGGAGAGCGGCTGTCGCGTGACGTTGAAAATGCGGCCATCGCCCAGATCGAGCCTCAGTTCGAAGAACTGGTCAAACTGATTCGCGCGGTCTCGGAGATTGCCGGTGAGTGTCGCAGAGAAGGCGAACTTCACGCCCTGTTGCACGAACTCAGGAGCATCAATGAGGATGCCATCGAACTCGGGATCTCCCAGTTCGACGGGCATGAGCAGTCGCCCGTTGTTTCCATCGGCGACTTGAATGAGGAATCGACCGCCGTTGCTGAAGTCGATCGAATTCGCGGTCGAGGTCAGAAAATCGCCGACGAATGTCCCTGGATTGTTCCCATCGGGAATTGCGGCGTTGGTGTCCTGAAAACCAGACGTGGGGAGAACGATGTCGAATTCGTTCGCTCCGAGTCCCAGGATCTGTCCCTCAATCTCGCCACCGAGATTGACGCCGACATCCTGGAGCCGCGGGAACACGGCAATCGCCACTTCTCCGATGGCGGTCAGGCCGTCTAGCACGGCGTCCGAGTTCTCAATGAACACTTCAAGATTGAACCGGCCGGTTTGAGTGTACTTCAGGAGCGGTTCGCCCGTATCGAGATTGACCAGTCGAATTCGATCAACGGTTCGCTGCTGCGCGGGATCGAATACTCGTTCGAAAGGAACCCGTCCCGTCCGAGAACCCCCGGTGCCCTCAATTTCGAAAAAGTTCCCCTCGCCCGTTTTCACCAGTGTGATGAACGGGCCAT
>JAGQQQ010000206.1 GCA_020426125.1 Planctomycetaceae bacterium | reverse complement strand
CCGGGAACATGGGTCGAACGAGCGCGTCGCGAAGGGTCGCAAGTGCTCGTCGGCCTGCATGACCGCGAAGAGATGGTGTCGCAGGCGTTGGCGCCCTTGGGAGAATTGCGCCAAGTCGATGCCGGCCTCGTCGCGGACTTTCTGGCACTCGGGGCGATCCATCTGCAAACGGAACTCCTCACTCGCCACATGCGAAACTTCTCGCAGATCGATGAAGTCCACATGCAGCGGGAACTCACCGCCGCCGCGAAGGCCGCGATTCACCAGGACGAGGTCGCGGCGAAGAAACATCTGCACCACTGTTTCGAGATTCTTCAGGAGTGCCGGGAACGGTTTTACCCCGTCGACAGCTATCTGATCGACTTGTGTCTGTTGTCCCCCGATTTTGTCAACGACAAGCTGGCAGCGCTGCTAGCCTCCAGTCAGCCGACGAACCTGTACATGAGAGGGCAAGACTGGCAGACAGCTGTTGAAAAAGATCCGGCCTGGAAGGACCGCATTCGTGAAGCCGTTCAGGCCGGGACGATCGAAATTCTTGGGGGAGAACAGGAAGAACTCGGGACGACGCTGCTGGCACTCGAGGCCACGCTCCACCAGCTCGAGTTAGGACGGAACCAACTGGAAGAACTCTTCGGGGTCAAACCGGTCACCTGGTGTCGCCGGAAGTTTGGCGTGGGAAGTCACCTGCCGCAGATCCTAGACCGACTCGGGTACACGGGCGCGCTCCATGTCGTCCTCGATGACGGAATCTATCCCGACGACGAGCAGACGAACCTTCGTTGGGAAGGGTCCGATGGCTCCACGATCCCCGCCTTCAGCCGCATCCCCCTCGCGGCGGACAGCGCCAGCAGCATGCTCCGGTTTCCGGTACGGATGTCGGAATCGATGGACTACGACCATGTCGCGGCCGTCGCGTTCGCTCGTTGGCCGGAGATGAAGACACCGTTTCTGGAAGACTTCCGTCGTGCTCATGCGTATGGTCCGATCCTCGGCAAATTCGTGACCTTTGCCGACTTCTTCGACACGACCACATCTCCCGGACGCATCTCTGACTTTCGAGCGGGAGGATATCTCTCACCCACGCTATCGTTCTCCGTCGCCCGACAGGAGCCGGACCCGATCAGCCGCTTCATCCGTTACTGGAAGCGTTATTACGAATTCCTGAAAACAGACTGGATACTCGCGATCGGCGACCTCATCCGCAGCCGAAGGGGGAACGACCGCCGCACGGGTCTCGATCAGATGGTGCACGCGGCCCATCCGGAGGCGACCAAGGAGACCATCGAATCCGCGAATACCACTCTCACGGAAACACTCCAGGAGGCACACAGTTCTTTGGTCCCGTTGTTGACCTCCAAGGGCAAAGAAGGCGCCGGGGTGCTGGTGGTCAATCCGCTCTCGTTTCCCCGTCGCGTGGTCATCGAATGGCCGGTCGAGGGACATCCTCCGGCGGATCCCTGTGTGGTTCGCCAGCAACGGGACAGCAACCGGACCCTCGTTCAGTTAGAGTTGCCTCCGTGTGGCTTTGTCTGGCTCGCGAGTGAGAAAAACGCCGTTGACAATACATCGGGGGGCAAGACCTCGATGGCCGAAGACCTGATCCTGCGAACCGACAATTTTGAGGTCCAAATGAGCGACGTCACGGGCGGCATCGCGAAGGTGATGACCTACCGTCGCAGCCCCAATCGTATCAGTCAGCAGGTCGCTCTCCGGTTCGCCAACGAAAAGACGGTGACCGTCGGCGAAGGGGAGGAACAGGAAACATTCAAAACCTGGTATACCGCGATGCAGATGCGGGAATCACGCACCCTCAGTGAAGGCCCGCTTGTCGGAGAGATCGAAACACTCGGCGATCTGCTCGATGAATCCACCGGCAACGTCGTGGCGACCTACCGGCAACGAACTCGCGTGAGACGTGGATCGAACGTCATCGATGTCGAGTTGGAGCTGTCGCCGTCGACCATGCCGTCCGGGTCTCCTTGGACCAATTACATCGGGTGCCGTTTCGCCTGGCGTCATGAAGACGTCGCCATCACAGCGTCCATGCAGCAGGGGGCGCATGCCGTGAAGATGGAACGGATCGAGGCCCCTCAGTACATCGAACTTGCGGATGATGCCTTTCGAACGACGCTCCTCTACCCCGGGATCCCGTTTCATCGAAAGACCGGGGAACGAATGCTGGACACAATGCTGCTGGTCG
Organism: Planctomycetaceae bacterium; assembly: GCA_020426125.1. Lineage (GTDB taxonomy): Bacteria > Planctomycetota > Planctomycetia > Planctomycetales > Planctomycetaceae > HKST-UBA70. The sequence continues at coordinate 6,997 of JAGQQQ010000206.1, read as the reverse complement.
AGGGGGAGACCGCCCGCAACTTTCAATTCTCGATTGCCATCGACGAGAAGTACCCGATGCAGGCGACGCTGGACCGCTTCTCAGAGCCGGTGGTCGTTCCGACGCAATCCCGTCCCGCCGGGTCGAGTCAAATGGGCTGGTTCTTCCAAACCGGCGCCGCGAATGTCCAATTGACTCGCATTCTGGAGTCCGAAAACGGCACAATCGTCCGTCTTCTTGAGACCGAAGGACGGACCCGGACGATTTTTCTCGAATGCTTCAAACCGCCGACAACTGCGCGGCAGGTCGACTTCCGTGGCCAGACCATCTCAACGCTCAAAGTCGAGGAGGGCCGCGTGCAGGTCGAGGTGGCACCCTATGAGATTTGCGACGTGGAACTGCAGTTCAGCGTTTAGCCGCTCACTCTCAAGTGTGCTGATCAGAAGTCAGACGCTTGCCGTTTGTGCCGATCACCGATACGGTGTCCCGAATCGATCGAAACCCCTTCATTCGTCCCCTGCCGCAGACAATCTGATTCCATGGACAACCCCGCTGCCGCCGATCCCACTCCGGACTCTCAAGTCGCTCCCCCCCCCCAAGTGGAAGCGGATCGCGAACTGATCCGCTCGTCTCGGGAGCAGGGGACGCTCTCGCTGTTCGGAGCGTTTGTCAAACTTTCCGGCCCAGGCTGGCTGCAAAGCGCGATCACTCTTGGTGGCGGCTCACTCGCCGGTAGTCTGTACCTCGGCGTTCTCGCGGGGTACGGCCTGATGTGGCTGCAACCGTTGGCGATGATCATGGGCGTGATCATGCTCAGTGCCATCGGCTACGTGACCCTGTCCACGGGAGAACGGCCGTTCAAGGCGATCAATGAGCACGTCAACCCTGTCTTGGGTTGGGGCTGGGCCATCGCGACACTGATGGCCAACCTGGTCTGGTGCATGCCGCAGTTTGCGTTGGGAAAGGCGGCCATCACTCAGAATCTCTTTCCGGAAGTCTTCGCCGGGATGCCGGCCTTTCAACAAAATCTGATCTGTTCGGCCGTCTTGTTGTTCGTCGCGGGGACGGTGATCTGGTTCTACGATTCGGGATCGTGGGGGATTAAGCTGTTCGAAATCATTCTCAAACTGATGGTCGCCGCCGTCGTGATTTCATTCTTCGGAGTGGTCCTCAAGATGACCTCCGAAGGGGCTCTCGACTGGAATGCCATCTTCCAGGGATTCATCCCTAACTTCAGGCTCCTGGGTGAGCCCGCAGATACGTTAAAACCGATTCTTCAGACCACGGGAGAGTTCGCTCAGTTCTGGACGGACCTCGTCGTCCGGGATCAGCAAAACGTCATGATCACCGCCGCCGCGACGGCCGTCGGCATCAACATGACATTTCTGCTTCCCTATTCCATGCTGGCCAAAGGCTGGGACAAAGACTTTCGCGGGCTCGCCATCTTTGACCTCTCCACGGGGTTGTTCATCCCTTTCGTCCTGGCGACAAGCTGCGTTGTTCTCTCCGCCGCTTCTCAATTCCATGCCCAGCCTCAAGCCGGTCTGTTTGAACTGTACCAGGAAGGGATGGAAGGCCCGACGCCATCTCCCACGATGGTGAAGAACTACAACGGACTGTTGGACTCCCGACTCAAACAGGAATGGGGCCCGGACAGTGATCGCACTCCGACGGATGAAGATCGAGCCGCCCTCCCGGAAGCAGATCGCCGCGTCGCCGCGATGCTCGTCAAACGAGATGCCGACAACCTCGCGAATGCGTTGCAGAACATCGCAGGCAAAGGGTTCGCCCAGAAGGTCTTCGGTCTCGGCGTCCTCGGCATGGCGATCTCGACAATCGTCATTCTGATGCTGATCAACGGGTTCACCGTCTGTGAAATGCTGGGCCGCCCTGATGATAGCCAAGTCCGCCGGATGGGGGCCTTTCTCCCGGGGATTACCGGCTTCCTGGGGCCGTTCTTCTGGGGACAGGCGGCCGTTTACCTTGCGGTTCCGACCTCGATGTTCGGGATGGTCTTGCTGCCCATCGCCTACTGGACCTTCTTCCTGATGATGAACTCCAAATCCCTGATGGGCTCCTACATGCCTGTTGGCGGAAAGCGACTGCTTTGGAACGTCCTGATGATCCTCGCCGCCGGACTTGCAACGTTTGGGAGTTACTGGAGTATCCGCAACAGTGCGAATCCCTTCGTGGGATATTCCCTGCTCTTTGGATTTGTTGTCCTCGCTTCTCTCGTTGGGCTTCTACGGCAGTTGAAACGATAGTCCCCAGAATTCGCCCTGCTTAGATCACTTCATGCGATATTAGAAACACCTCACTATGAACAGCCTGAATTTCGTTCGCCTGTCGATCATGATGTTTCTCCAGTTCTTTATCTGGGGATCCTGGTATGTCACCGCTCCGATTTATTTGGGATCAATCGGGTTCGGGGCCACCGATTTCGGCTGGACGTATTCCGTCGGGCCGATTGCGGGACTGATCGCTCCGCTGTTTGTCGGGATGATCGCGGACCGTTTTTTTCCAGGGCAAATCGTCCTGGGCGTCATGCATCTGATCGGGGCCGGATGTATGTACTACGCGACCACGCTCATGACCGTCGCGGATCCGAGTCCGGCACTCATTAACACGGTGTTCTTCGGCCATATGCTCTGTTATTACCCCACATTGGCCCTGTCGAACACGGTGGCCATGCGGAATATGAGCGATCCTGAGAAAGAGTTCCCCTACATTCGCGTGTTTGGAACCATCGGCTGGATCGTGGCCGGGGTGATCCTGAGTTTGAACGGTTGGGGGACCACCATTGATATGTTCAAACTAACTGCGATTGCCGGGGCAATTTTGGGGGTCTTTAGCTTCTTCTTGCCATCGACTCCTCCGACCACGACCGGCAAAGTCTCCGTCCGTGAGATTCTCGGACTTGACGCTTTGGTGCTGCTCAAAGACTGGAACTATCTCGTCTTTATCGTCTCTTCGATGCTGATCTGTATTCCGCTCGCGTTCTACTACCAGATCGCCAGCCGCGTCGCGGAGTTGGTGGACTTCAGCCAATACGGATTCATCCAGTCACTCCAAGCACTCCTGCAACTGGGAGACGTGATCGGGGCCACCATGGCACTTGGACAGGTCTCCGAAATCTTTTTCATGCTCGTCATGCCGCTCTTCTTCGCTCGTTTGGGAGTGAAGTGGATGCTGGCATTCGGGATGCTCGCCTGGGTTGCCCGATATGTGTTGTTCGCGATTGGAGCCCCGTCCGAAGTTCACTGGATGGTCCTTGTTGGCATCCTGCTGCACGGCATCTGCTACGACTTTTTCTTCGTGACCGGCCAAATCTACACCGACCGCAAAGCACCGCAGCCGATCCGTGCCCAGGCGCAAGGGCTGCTGGTCATGCTAACACTCGGCGTTGGGATGCTCATCGGTGCGCAAACCGCTGGGATGATTGAGGGGATGTACACAACGGCAAAGTCGAAAGAGATCAACGCTCAAGTTACGGCGAAAACTGCCGAGATTCAGGCCGCCGATGATGCAGGCGCTCCCCAGGAGCAGCTCGACCAACTGAAAGCGGAACGCAAGCAATTGCGGCACGATGAACTCGCAGCGATCGAATGGAAGCCGCTCTGGGGCATCCCCGCCGCGTTTGCCGGTGTGATCATGGTGCTGTTCGTCCTGATGTTCCACGACCGGTCGGTTGGGAAAACGGAAGTCACTGAAGGCGAAGTCGCGGCCGCCGAAGCGGAAGAGGGGTTAATCTAGGCAACCCATTTCGTTCAATCACCGCTTTTTGATTCCACGCTCCATTTGTCACTGGAATTGCGATGCTCGCCCGTTTTCCCATTGTGACCCTGATCCTGTTTGCCTGCGTTTCCAGCGCTTTGGCGGATATCCCGATTGTGGACACCTGGAAGTTCAACCGTCGACAGCCCCCCAAGCGGTGGATGCAGCCGGACTTTGACGACAGTCGCTGGGTCGAAGGCCCGGGAGGCTTTGGGACACCGGACACCCCAGGTTCCCGCGTGGGCACGTACTGGGACTCGAATGACATCTGGCTTCGGAAAACGATCGAAGTCACGGAAGTTCCCCAAAAACCAGCGCTGTTGATCCACCACGATGAGGATGCTGAGGTCTATCTGAACGGCACCCAGATCGCGAAGTTGAGCGGCTATATCACCGAGTATCGCGTGGTCCCCATCGACGCGAAGCACCACGACGCGATCAAAAAGGGAGCCAATGTGCTGGCGGTGCATTGCCGTCAAACGGGGGGCGGACAGTTCATCGACGTCCACTTGGTTGACGCCGACAACGTTCCCGAACTCCCCCCGGCGGAACGCAACACGACGCCGTTTCAGTCCGAACTGATCACGAAGTGGGGCGCCGATGTCACTCCCGACAATGCGTGGACGGAATACCCCCGCCCGCAGATGGAGCGCGACAACTGGACAAACCTGAACGGCCACTGGCAGTATGCCGTGACCGAAGACTCCGTCACCGAGATTCCCAAGGAGTGGATGGGGCAAATCCTGGTGCCGTTTTCCCCGGAATCGAAACTGAGCGGAGTTCAACGTCTGATCGAACCGGACGAAGCCCTGTGGTACACAAGGGACTTCCCCGTCACCCAAAACGCGAAGGACAAGCGGCTTCTGCTGAACTTCGAAGCGGTCGACTATCGCTGTGAGGTGTTCGTCAACGGGACGTCAGTCGGCGAACATGTCGGAGGGCACACGCCGTTTGCCTTGGACATCACGGATCATGTCCAAACGGGGAGCAACACACTCACCGTCCGCGTGGAAGACGACACCGAGGCGTGGCAACTCAACGGCAAACAAACGCTCAACCCACGCGGAATCTGGTACACGCAGGTCACCGGCATCTGGCAAACCGTCTGGATGGAGTCGGTTCCTCAGCAATACATCGAGGATTTGACGATCCGCACCGATGCGAGCGAGGGGACGATCACCGTGAATGTGGAGACGGTCGGCGAAGCCGCAGCGAAAGTCGTCGTCACCGTCTATGATGGTGATCACGAAATCGTCGGCAACAGTTCAGACGGCGAAATCACGCTCAAGGTGAAAAGCCCGCAACTCTGGTCGCCCGACTCGCCGCATCTCTATCCGCTGACCGTCTCGTTGATCGACGATGTTGGAGAGACCATCGACACGGTCAAGTCCTATGCCGGTATCCGCACGGTTGGCAAAACGCAGGATGCCGAGGGGCACTGGCGGTTCACGCTCAATGGAGAAACGATCTTCCATTGGGGGCCGCTCGATCAGGGATGGTGGCCCGATGGCCTGCTGACTCCGCCCTCGGATAAAGGGATGCTGTTTGACATCGAATACTTGAAAGCGGCCGGATTCAACATGATCCGCAAGCACATCAAAGTCGAACCACGACGTTACTATTATCACTGCGACCGCCTGGGAATGATGGTTTGGCAGGATCAGGTGAGCGCTGGCCACAATCCCCCTTGGACGCGGATGCAGCCCCATCCCCAAGATGCCGACTGGCCCGACCAATATCATAACCAGTACATGGTCGAACTCGAACGGATGATCGACAACTTGGAAAGCCACCCCAGCATCGTGGTCTGGGTGCCGTTTAACGAGGCGTGGGGACAACATCGAACCATGGAAGTTGGCGAGTGGACCGTGAAGCGGGATCCCTCCCGTCTCGTCAACGTCGCCAGCGGAGGCAATTTCTGGCCGGTGGGGGATATCGCGGATCATCACAGTTATCCGCATCCCGATTTCCCCTTTGATCAGGACCGGTTTGGGGATTTCATTCTGGTCGTCGGGGAGTTCGGCGGACACGGGTATCCCGTCCGTGAACATCTCTGGGACGCCAATCGCCGCAACTGGGGCTACGGTGGCCTTCCCCAAAATGAAGCCGAATACAAACAGCGGTACGTGACATCCATCGAGAAACTACTGGAACTCAAACAGCAGGGAATCGCCGCAGGGGTCTACACTCAGACCACCGACGTCGAAGGCGAGATCAACGGCCTGATGACCTACGACCGCAAGGTCATCAAGATCCCCGCCAAAGACCTCGCGAATCTCCACGAGCGTGTGACCGGCCACTAATCAAAGATCCCTCCAGGTATTCCGTGGCAAGTTTTGGTTACAAAGATGCCCGGCAATGGAATTTCATGCTCCTAACGTTGTGGCCTCCGTGCACATGCAAAAGGACCATTTGGTGTGTACGGTTCGCTGACGCGATGTCGGCATGCCAGGCGCGCTGACGCATGGAAAAACTACAACATTGAAAACAGCCGATCGGCGACCTGAGTCGACATCGCTGGAAACGGCGGCGACATGGAATTCCAATGGCCGATGTGACGCGAATTCTGATGAGATTGGTAGGGGGGGACTCCAACGCCACTTCTGAACTGTTGACGTTGGTGTCTGACGAACTCTGACAAATCGCCGCGGCCCATCTGGCCAACGAGTTGACTGGCAATTCCTTGCAGGCGACCGCTCTGGTTCATGAGGCCTATTTGCGTTTGGTTGGTGATGGCGAGTCCATGGCATGGCGAAATCGTCGCCACTTCTTTGGTGCCGCGGCCGAGGCCATGCGAAGAATCCTGATTGACGTGGTTCGATGTCGGAAGCGAATCAAACGAGGTGGCGACGTAAGCACCTCGTTAGAAGTTTGGGCTCAACGCGGAATTGTGAGCGCAGCCGTAAATCCTTTGACAATCAGGGATTCTGTCTGTGATCTTCTTTCGCCCCGTCCGTCTCGCCGTCAGCTCGGCCTTTCACAGGCTTTTGAAGGCTGAGGTGAAGGGGACGGGGCGATCCCCCGTCTGTTGAGTCAGAGCAGAGGCTCGTTTTCCTCTGACGCTCATGCAAACGCGTTGAACCGGAAGTAAGGGAAGCTGAATAACTCCAGTCTGTCCACGAACGAAAGTAGAAACTCTTGATCTGGTTGACTTCCGCAACAGACGAGGAGGCACGGAATGGCGATCTGGAGGAAGCGGTTCGGCATTGAGTCCACGCATCCGCACTTGAAGCTTCCACGATCA
>JAGQQQ010000205.1 GCA_020426125.1 Planctomycetaceae bacterium | reverse complement strand
GGCCATGCACAACTACCACGACACGTTCAAGTGTTTTCCGATCAGTATGAGCTGGTCGAGCGAAGGGAACCGAGACACCTTGTTCGATCGTCGTCAGGCTTTCTCCGACAAGGTCTACATGCTGCCGTATCTCGATCAGGCGCCGATTTACAATCAGACAAACTTCAATGATTTCCCTTGGAATCCGTGGAACACCGGGAGCAACCTCCCTCAAAGTTCCCGATTGCCAGTCTTCAATTGCCCGTCGAACGCGAACGTGAACGCGAATGGTCCAAACGGCAACTTCACGTACTCCATTAACATCGGCGTCGTCAATTACTCTAAGGATAATATGAACATTATCAGTGGCGGGAACAGTCGCCACAACGGAATCGCCTGCTACACCAACTGGCCAGGAGAATCCGATCCCGTGGTCACCTTAGCGACCGTTGTCGATGGTTCTTCCAATACCGTGGCGTACTCCGAGTTTGGAATGGTTCCCTGTGACACAACGGACACGGGTCGGAGGACGATGCAGATGCACAACTGGTCGGAACCAGGGGGAGCAAACCCTCACCGCAACGTGCGTGACCATTGCTTGAACAATGTCGGTCATGTCAACGATTGCGGTCGGCACAACGCTCGGGGATCGTCTTGGGCCTCCTCGTTCATCGGCTTTGGAGGAGCCTACTCTCACAACATGAACCCGGGAGAAAAGCCCTGTTTTGCCACAAACCAGGGTGACTGGCGAGGAAGCACCGTGATGTCCGCATCCAGCTACCACACCGGCGGGGTCCAGGCGACCATGGCCGATGGATCCGTTCAGTTCTTCAGCGAGAACATTGATTACGATACCTGGGTGGCGTTGGGAACGCGGAATGGAAACGAGACCGTCTCCTTCTAATGCCGTAGCCCTCTGTCCTTCAATGGCTTTGACCAGTTGAGCTTCCTTCGCCCCTGCCCGAATGTTTCCTCGGGCGGGGGCTTTGCTTTGACACCCGATGACTCTGTTCGGCTTCTCTCCGCCGTTCGGTTTCTTTTCGCCGTTCGGTTCGTTGACACGCGTTGCCCCTGCTCTGATCTGCCTTGTCGGGATGGGGAGTTTGGGGTGTTCGCAGGGACCTCAAACCGAGATCCCTGCGTTCAGAGAGACAGCGGGCGCCGCGACCAAGGCTCAGAATATTCGTTCCATCTCAGATCCCGAACGGGAAGTCTTAACGCCTCTTTTTGAGAATGTCGCGGCCGAAAAAGGAATCGACGCAACGTTCGACTCCGACACCGTGCCCGACCGTTACTTTCTTCCCGAGATCATGGGAGGAGGCGCCGCCTGGTTGGACTACGATCGAGATGGCTGGCTCGACGTCTATTTGGCCAATGGAACCGCCTTCGAACCTGGCCAAGAGCCGCTCCCTCGTGCGAATTGGCTCTACCGATCCCGGGGAGGGGAAACATTCGAACTTCTTTCGGAAACGATCGGCGCGGCAGACTCCGGGTATGGCCAGGGAGTCGCCCCCGGGGATTTCGATGCGGACGGGTTTCCTGATCTCTACATTGGGAACTTCCAAGAGAACCACCTCCATGTGAACAACGGAGATGGAACGTTTTCTTTGTGTCCGCCGGAGGTCGGTGTCAATGACACACATTGGACCAGCAGTGTTGTGTGGGTGGACCTCAATCATGATGACCTTCTTGATCTCTATGTCACCAACTACCTCCGAATGACTCTGGACGACCGAAAAGTCTGCGAGTACCAGGGAAACCCGGGGTATTGCGGTCCGGGACAGTATGAGGCCGCTCCGGATTCTGTCTTCATTTCACGAGGCGATGGAACATTTGTCGAAGCGTCTGCGGAGCTTGGGCTTCAAGACACCACAGGGAAGGGATTGGCGGTCGTGATCGCGGATTTCAACGACGACCGAAATCCGGAAATCTACGTTGGCAATGACATGACCTCGAACTTCCTGTATCGACGGGTCGAGAGGCCGACGGAAGAATATGAAGAGGTTGCCGAACTCTCGGGAGTCGCGCAGAGTGGAGAGGGCATGAACGAAGCGACGATGGGGATCGCCTGTTCCGATTTCAACCTCGATGGGCTCCCCGACTTGTACCTGACTCACTACTTCAACATGCAAAATACCTTGTATCTGAACCACGGGGACCTGCAATTTGAAGACGCCAGTCGGAGGGCGGGGACCGCTCATACCGCATTTCCCTATCTCGGTTTCGGAACCATTCCCATCGACTACAACCGAGATGGGTTCGACGACTTGTTCGTGACCAACGGACATGTTCTCGGACCAAAGGTCCTCCCCGACCGCATGCGACCCCAATTGCTTCGCAACGTCAATGGAAGGAAGTTCGAGGAGGAATCCACACGGCTAGGGGAATACTTCTCGAAAGCCTGGCTGGGACGGTCCACAGCGTCCGGAGACTTCGATAACGATGGGGACCTCGACATTCTCGTGACCCATCTGGATGAACCGGCCGCGTTGCTTCAAAACCATTCTCGGGGGGAAGGGACGTTTATTGGTATTCAGTTGGAAACGCCTTCGCGCATCCCTCCCATCGGTGCGAAAGTCACCATCCGTACAGAGACCGAGACTCGATCTCGATCTTTCCAGTCCGGCGGAAGTTACTTGGCCTCCCACGATTCCCGTCTTCTGTTCTCCGTCGACGAGGGCCAATCGAGTATCGATGTGGTCGTCGATTGGCCGGATGGAAGCCGGCAGGAGTTCCTCGCCTTACCCACGGGACGATACTGGCAGATCCTTCAAGGAAGCACGCCGTGGTAGCTGATCAAACAGCAAATCCGGGGGAGGCTTCCCCGCCGGAGAACTCCGCAACCCGTCGCATTGGAATGCGCGGGATCGTGGTCATTGGGACCGTTCTTTTGCTGATCGGCGTGAATGTCATGATCTGGCTGCGAGGCAGCCTGGAAACAGCGAGAATCGCCAGGCAACGGGGCAACTGGTCAACCACCCGGGCTGCGGCTGAGCGTTACCTGATTCTCGATCCCGGCAATCTTGAGGCGAGAATGCTCGCGGCGGATGGGTATTTTCAGGACGACTCTCTGGACTCCGTGGAAGCGGCCCGCGCTGCGATTTCCCATTACCAGAAAATTCCGGATCAAAGTGAACAAGGCGGCCTGGCGCGATCCATGGAAGGTCGCGCGGCGTTTCTCGTGTTGCAAGAACCGTCTCGGGCCGAGCGCCTCTTTCTGAAGGCGATTGAACAGGATCCCGATCTGTTTGACGCCCATTACTTGCTTTGGCAACTCGATAACATGACGGAGCGTTTCTACGCCTGCGAACAACACTTTCGCGAGGTGTACCGGTTGTGCCCCGTTGACGAGCGGCCGCATCGACTGCGTGAGTGGTATTTCAGTCAGTTCAGCCCCCTCTCCGCTTGTGGAGAACTCGATCTCTTGATGGGGTTTCGCCAGCAAAGGGAATTGCCATCTGAGGAAATTGCATTCCGTCGGCTTTCGGCGTTCGCGGAGTACGAGCCGAATGAGCCAAACACGCTGGCCGCTCTCGCACAATGGCATTTGCGAAACCAGTCCCGCGAGGCAGCACTGCAAGTGCTGGAGAAGATTCGCGACTCGCCAGCCGCCCAGGCGAGCCCGTTTTACATGGCCACCCTACTCGAAACCTTGATCGAGTTAGGACAGTTCGAACGGGCAGACGAGGTCTACGCCGCCTGGCCAAAAAACGGTCAAGAATACTACGCGAAGAAAGTTCAGGGGATCTACTTTCAGGAGGTCCAAGGGGAACTGGAGAAGGCGTTCGAAAAATACACCGAGGCGTCGGAAATCTGGCCGGGCCCCACGGACTGGTTGATGCTCAACCGCCGCTCACGCTGCCTGGCGCTTCTTGGACGCAAAGAAGAATCCGCCCAAGCGGGCGAACTCGCTTCTCAGATGGAGGCCATGACTGATCTGTCCGTCCACACGAAAATCCGGAATGCCTTGATGAACTGGGAAAACCCAAACAACCTGGAAACAATCGTGGACTTTTACGAATCCCTCTCGCGTCCCTGGGAAGCGAATTCTTGGCGCGAGGTGGCAAAGAATTTGCCCAGAAAAACTCGTCCGTAAAGGATGCCGAGGTCCCTTCGAACAGGCTATACTCTGAAACTTTTCGCCCCAAGACAAAGGTCAACTCTCATGAAACATCTTCTGGTTTTCGCGTTTGCTTGTACTCTGTTCATGACGTCGGGATGCGGCGGGACGAAGGAAGTTCCCGCCCTCACCGAGCCTGGTCAAGATCCGCCAGCCGAACAGCAACGGGATTGGATGGAAGAAAGCCGAAAGCGGGGCGGCGCTCCCTCAGGTCAAAAACTTCCCGGGGAAGAGGAAAAGAAATAGCCCCCGCCGACATCCTGGAGTGCGAGCGAATTGTCAGGGGACCAGTCTTTGTCACGGGGCGGCGTCCCCCTCGACTGGGGGTGTGGGTTCATTCGAG
>JAGQQQ010000204.1 GCA_020426125.1 Planctomycetaceae bacterium | reverse complement strand
ATCGCGCGGAGGATGATTCATCACTTCTCACCCGCTACTCCTATTGAGGAAGCTCATACTGCCGTCTGACTTGGAACCGACGTGACAACCACGTAAAAATGGGATGTTTACGGCAAATTTGAGGAATCACGAATTCCACAAATTGCCCTGCTCGCAAATTGAGGTACCGGGTATACTGGACGATGAAAATCTTTCCGTTGATTCGGAGAAGGTGTGTCACGTCATCTGTTGGAGGCAGTCCGGATGCCCCTGAAAACGGAGCAGATCGAAGAGCCGGGGCTTAATCTCACCCCAATGTTGGATATTGTGTTGCTGCTGGTCATTTTCTTCATGGTCGGGACCCAGTTCACCCGCCATGAAACGCAATATGAAATTCAATTGCCCCAAGTTTCTGAAGCCAAACCTTTGACGATCCTTCCCGATGAAATCGTCTTAAATGTCACCGCTGACGGTCGGATCTTTCTAGGGGGATCGGAAGTCACGGAACAGGAAGTCGAAAATCAGTTGATTCTGGCTCGGGAGCAATATCCCAATCAAGCGGTCGTGATTCGTGGCGACGGGGATGGCCGATACCAGCATGTGATGACGCTGTTGAATCTGTGCAAACGAGCACGTATCGCCAACATTCAACTCGCGAATCAGCTGGAAGGAGAGGCTGGCGCATGATGCTGGCGGCAATCGATCTTCGACAAGAATGCTGGGATCTGGGAATGATGGTGTTGACCATCATTCAGCCGTTGATTTTGTTATCGCTGATCGCCGGAATCGTGCTCGCCTCCGCTCATCTACTGACAATGCTGGCGACCCGGTGGGGAGACCGGGCCGCATCCTCGAAGTCACTGCTGTTCTCCCTAGGGATCCATGGCCTCCTTGCTTGCGCGATCGTCGCAATGATCCCCGAGTACCGGAACGAGGTTTTGGCCCATCTGGTCATTCCGCCGGAAGACCCGATTCGCATTCAGACCCCGCCGGATCCGTCGGAGCAATCGACCGAGAACACTGTCCAAGGGAATGTCTCATTGTTTGATCAGGTCCCCACGCCGGAGATGCCGGTGATGAACCGAACGACGGCTCCAGATGTGAGAGCCGAAGCGGAACAGCCACTTGTCAAACTGACCGAAACGGGCCAGTTTCAGCCTGAACAGATGGGTGACCGCGCAAGAGTTCCAGACGCGTCAATTCCCGTGCCGCGACGAGTGGAACGACAGCCATTTGAAGCCTCGCTGGAACAGGCCCGAACCGAGATGACACCAGAGCGGCTGGAAGTCATTCAGCGGCAGGAGGTTGAGATGCGGCCCTCGGTGGAGGATCGTCTGGAGCGGCCAAAAACCTCATTCGAGCCGGTGGCGGTGTCGGAGATACCCCGACCGTCCGTGGCAGAACCGGTCCTCCCCGAAACCGCTCGGGAGAGAATGGAGACGGCTCTTCCATTCCCCGATTTGAATCCGAATGTCGAGGCAGCCCCCACGGTTTCGGAAATCCCGGTCACGGAATTGATCCTTCCCGAAAGCACGGCGGATCCGTCAGCGGAGCGGATGGAGCGCGAGCCTCCTCAAAAATCCCTCACGGCAACATCCCCTTCTCCGCTGGGAAGGGTTTCGCCTAGGACATCCATCCCCACGATTGGACCCGGGCGAATGGAGCGACCCCAGTTTGACGTGACCTCACCACTCACGGATGACCCGGTCTTGCCACGAATCTTTCGCACTCCAACTCCAGAGTCCGGCGGAGCGGCTCTGGAACGCCCCCAACTCGCTCGAAAGGAGGCGGATCCGTTTCAACAGAATTCGCTTTCGAGCGATGTCCCATCCGCCTATCAATTGCGAACCGAGGAAAAGCGAGGCCTGGCTGTCCTGAAATATGGCGGTTCCGAGGAATCTGAAGCCGCCGTACAGCGGAGTTTGCGCTGGTTGGCCTCGCATCAAACCACAGCTGGCTACTGGGATGCGAGTGTTCATGGCTCGGGAAAATCGGGAGTCGGGCCCGACGGCATCGACCGCGAGAGCGCCGGACTGAACGCGGATACCGGCATCACAGCCCTGGCGGTCCTCGCGTTCCTGGGAAATCTTCACACACTGGATCAGGGAGAATACACCTCGAACGTGAATCGAGCGCTCAGATGGCTGGTTTCCCAGCAGTCCACCCGACAATGGCGAGATCAAACGGGCCGAGTCGTGGACTCCACATCTGGGTATCTGGGTGGACGAGCCGCACAATACGAAGCAATGTACTGCCATGCGATGGCGACCTTCGCGATGGCGGAAGCGTACGCCATGTCCTCGGGGAATTCCGAGTCGCAATGGTTGCGACAACCACTGCAAGCCGCGGTGGAGTTCATACTCGAGACGCAGAATGTCGATGGGGGCTGGCGCTACCTCAAAGGCCAGACCGAAGGGGACATGAGCATGTTCGGCTGGCAACTCATGGCTCTGAAGAGCGCCGAAGCTGGCGGCATCCCCGTTCCTCAGGAGGCCAAAGAGAAGATGATTCGCTTTTTGACCTCCCGGGCGTTAGGGAAAAATGGGGGTCTGGCGGGATACCGTCTGGGGGATTCTCCCACAGCTCCGATGACCGCCGAGGCGCTCTTTTGCCGTCACATTCTGGGTTTGGCCCAAAACACACAGGCGAATCAAGAGGCGACGAGATTTCTACTCCAGAATCGTCCACAACGGACCCAGATGAACCTTTACTACTGGTACTACGGCACCCTGGCCATGTTCCAACAGGGAGGGTCCGCTTGGAACGAGTGGAACGAATCCCTGCGAGACTTGTTGATCGCGGAGCAGCATCAATCGGGCGACTTATCCGGAAGCTGGGATCCACGGGGAGTCTGGGGAGGTTATGGAGGCCGCGTTTACTCGACGGCCATTTCGACGCTCTGCCTCGAAGTCTATTACCGATATCTTCCCATTTATCAATCAGCGGGCGAGTAAACTTCGCACAATCGTTCGCCCCAGAGAACCGAACGATCCGAGGATGCTCCTTCTCCGCTACGGCTGGCCCTTTTTCGCGACAGGATCACTTGACAATCGGAGGTTGGAAAAGATTTTGTGACGGAGCCGACAGCAAAGTGTGTTAAAGTTCAACAAAGGCGTCGAATTGAGTCTCAATCCCATGGGAACTTCCAGGTATGGGATGGCTTGAACGAACGGGCGTCATAAGGGTTGAGGGCTTTCTTACCCGATCGAGGACTTTCCGGATTGTGTAATCGTTACGTTGCATTCAAGCAGCAAATTTCTCATGAGTTGCGGTTCCTCAAGCCCGAACTCCAGGGATTAGTGCGAATTAACGCACATTGCGACAAAGTCACGTATTAGGGTTTCGTGTCACGAACCTTATCAGGGACGCGGTGCGATTATGAAAACGGAAATGGCGAGCAGCGCCATCGAAAATCCTCCGAGAAAGCATCCTTCGCCGTGGTATCTCGTCGGATGTCTGCCGAGCACAAATTCTCTTGCCAACATCAACATTGATTTGGCGAGATTTGTGATTGGCCGACATCCCGAATCGGATCTGATGATTCCTTCGGTCTGTGTCTCCGGTCGCCATGCCGAAATCTTGCTTGTTGGGGAATCGCTTTACATCCGCGATCTCAACAGCACAAATGGCACCTATGTCAACCGACAGCGAGTGGTTCAGCCAACCCCGATCGGAGTGGGAGACCACATCGAGGTCGCCAATGTGGAATTCCGCCTGGATTACCGCGAACTGGCCCCCAGACTGACCCCGCATCAAATTCGGTCTTTGAAGAAAACGACTCATGCCATTGATGTCATTCAGACAGATTGGATTCTGAGCCAGTTCGACGACCTGATGAAGACTCGCGCGGTCATTCCCTACTACCAGCCGATCATCGATTTACAGACGGGCAAGGAAGTTGGAACGGAAGCCTTGGCTCGGACCGCACTCGATGGCCTGGAAAACCCGGCGAAACTCTTTGGTACAGCCCAAATGTGCCAGCGCGAAATCGAGTTGAGCCTGCTTTGCCGCCAAAGGGCATTCGAAGAGGCCGGTTGGCTGAATCATTGTCAATTGTTGTTCGTGAATACTCACCCAGATGAGAGCGTTGAGGCGGATTTGATCCCCTCACTGACACGCTTGACCCGAGAATATCCGCGGATTCAACCGGTTGTCGAAATCCACGAAGGTTCGGTGAGAGATGCTGTGTCCATGGCGGAATGCATGTCACAATTGAGGGCGATCGGGGCCAAGGTCGCCTATGATGACTTTGGTGCCGGCCAGTCGCGCCTCCTGGAACTGGTCAAGTCACCGCCAGATTATCTGAAGTTCGATCAAAGCCTGATTCGCGACATTCATCAGTCAAGCCTGTATCAATGGCGGATGCTCCAGTTACTGGTGGAAAGCTGCCGGGAAAACCATGTCGTGACGATCGCCGAGGGAATCGAGAACGAGGAGGAAGCCGACTGCTGTCGAAACATTGGATTCGAACTCGCCCAGGGTTTCTACTTTGGGCGCCCCATGCCTCGGTTTCTGCCAGAGGACGAGGACCTGGAAGCCTGTAACCGAACGGGACGAATTCTTGGTCGAAGTCAGCACTTCACATCGTGACGATCCGTTCCAGAATCCTTCCGCAACTGAAGAATGCGAAATCCGTCGTTTTCATCGATCGGAACGAGATGTCCAAATTCATTGATCGTGGTCACGAGAAGCCCGGCTGCGACGGCTTTTTCCGCAAAAGCAATCCCCTGAAACCGACCTGGTTCCCCCAGCCAGCAGATCCCGTTGGTTGCGAGAACCCGATCCAGCAAATTCAGAAGGTCGGAATGAACCGCCGCGTCATACGTCACCTCGCACCCCATGATCACGGGAAAACGCTGATCGAGGCTGGGTGTTCGCCAGTCCAGCAGCAAGGTGTCCGGCTCCTCAAAGCCATTGAGCCGCGAGTTTGCCCGGCACAGATATAGTGCCGTTTCATCGTAATCGGAAAATGTGACCTTCGCTCCGGCCCTCATCGCGGCCAATCCCACCAGACCCAGTCCGGCCCCAAGCTCCAAAATCTGCTGGCCGGCCCAGCCATGTTGCCGCGCCACCACGTTGGCCATCTTGATCGCCGCCGGCCAGAGAAACGCCCAGTAGGGCATGTAATCATTTTCTCCATTCCGACGATGGACATCGGGATCGTCCAAAAACCGATCCGGGTCCGTCGGGCGATGAATTTTCAAGGATCCTTCATCGATTGGGAACTCCTGTTGAGACCAGCCTCCCGGGATGATTGGCAGTTCCCCGGTATGTTGAGGCAATTCGGGAAAAGCCGATGGCGTTGACACAAAACCTCCTGGAGATGGGAAAAAATCCCGGATTGATTGGGAATTCTTCATCCTGTCAGTCACCCGAAACCGTTTCAAGGGAGGAAGGCCGATCCACTCAGGCATGAGAATGGCCATAAGAGGTTTCCCGAGCGAGTTCCGTTGTTACATCCATGGTTTCCGACTGGCTCTACCTGTTGGGAGGAGGGCTGTTGCTGCTCAGCAATGGCATCGCCTGGATGTCCTTGTTTTATGGTCTCCCAGGGAATTGGATCATTTGTGCGAATTGTCTTCTGGCGAGCGCTCTGCTCCCCGCGAAAGAAAACGGTCTGGGAATTGGGACGAGTACCATTCTGATCATGTCTGGACTGTGTCTCATCGGCGACCTCGCAACACAGTGGACTCACCAAGCTCACCTTTCAAATTCGGGTGAGAAGCTCCCGGCCATTCGGAAAGTCATGCTGACAACGACACTCGGCGGCCTGATGGGGGCGACGCCGGGCCTCTTGATTCCGATCGTCGGCCTGGTGATTTCGGTTCTTGGCGCCATAGCTGGAGCGACCATCGGAGCCACCATCGGCAACAGTTGGGCCGCCGCGCGACCAGGACATCCGATCGAGGTTCCGGCCCCGCGGCGGATGGGGATGATGATTTTGCGGATTGCACGGATTGCACCATCTCTCTTGGTGGGGATGGTTCTTCTGATGCTGACCTACTGGTCCATGTTCTCGTGATCAGCTGATTTCCGGTTTCGCAAAATTTTCCCGTTAGGCAGACTGGACCTTGTCTTCGGTCCAGGCATCTCTCAAGTTGGTGGAAGCAAATTGAAACTAAATCGCCCCGTCGGATTGCGCCGGATTTCGCACCGGACCAACGGGGGACTTTTGTTCCCATGATGGATGAGAAATGCCCCGCCCGTTCAGCCTGCTTTGTACCGCGATCCTGCTTTTTCCGGCCACGGTCGACGCCGGACACCGAATTGTCCAGCGTTGCGTTCCGGTGTCGTGCCAGCCTGTTGTTTGCGCTCCCATACGTTGCCAGCCCGTCGCTTGTTCTGAAGCGGGGGAGCGCCCCCTGACCTACCAGGAAGCCGTGGACCTCGCCACTCGGGGGCTTAAACTCGAAGAGGAAATGGATCGCGTTCTCTCTACCCAAGCGGAAACTCAACAGGCCTTGGACGCCGCTCAGGCTGAACTGGCCCAGATGCGAGAACAACTTGCCGCAGCCCAAGATAAGCTGGCTCAGGAATCGAAGCAGATCGCCCGGTTGAAAGGCCAACTTGCAAAGGCCGAGACCGTGGCACAGGAAGCGGTCGCCACGGGGGAAAAAACCCAGAAGCAGCTGGTCCAGACCCGCAACATGCTCAAAAAGGCCCGGCAAACCCTGAAATCAGAACAAAAGGCCCGGGAAGCGGCGGATGCAGCCAGAAGGGCAGCCGAAGAGAAAGCGACACAGCTCGGCATCGCCTTGGACGCGGCTCAAAAGAAACCGGCTCCGCCGGAACCAATGCCCAAGCTGGAACCCGTTGCCAANACGGAAGANACCNCCGTCGTCAAAGAGGAGGGGGACGACGGCAACACCGATCCGGAAATGCCACCCGCCCCCGAAATGCCCGAACCATTGGAAGAAGCCCCCAAGGCTCTCCCCGCCCCCGACGCGGAATAGACTTCCCGTCGTCAGACGACGTGAGAGATTCCTTGAGGCCCGTGTTGTTGTCGGACACACGGGCCTTTTTGCTGCCGGGAGACAACTTCGGTGTCGGCAGTTTTCGCTGAATGCCGATGAACGGGATACTCCCTCTCTCATCGGTGATTTTATGCCCCCTCGACGTCGTCCCCCGTCATCAGATCAGCAAATCTCGGCTCGAGCGCTGCATCCTCAGCAGTATCTCAGCCCATTTCTGCATTATCTCGAGGCGGAGTGCGGGATGTCCGCCAATACCGTGGCCGCTTACGAGAATGACTTGCAGCAATTCGTCAGCTTTGTCGACGGAGACGGATTGATCTCCGTTCTCGATGTGGATCTGACGACAATGTCTGGCTTTGTCGAATGGCTCCACGAACGTCAACTCAAGGCATCAACGATTGCCCGCCGACTGGTCGCGGTCAAAATGTTCTTTCGATTTCTCGTGCTAGAGGGGGTCGTTACCGAGAGTGCAGTCGACCTCTTCTCGTCGCCGAAGTTGTGGCGGTACTTGCCGACGGTTCTCAGCCCCGAGATGGTCGACCGACTGTTGGATGCTCCGTGTTGGGAGGACAGTTTCCCCTTACGTGATCGAGCCGTGCTCACGGTTCTCTACGCCACTGGGTGCCGGGCTTCAGAAGTCAGCGGTCTGCGACTTGCGGACATCCGACTCGAAGAACGGTATTGCCGGTGTCTCGGTAAGGGGAACAAGGAACGGATCGTCTCGCTGAACCCCATCGCGGTCAAGGCCATCGAACAGTACCTCTCCCGGGAACGGCCGAAAATGACACGGTTCCGGGAAAGCGAATACCTGTTCGTCAGCCGCACGGGTCGGGCGCTCACACGCATCAACATCTGGCATCTCGTCAAAAAATACGCGACCCGAATCGGTTGCCAGGGAAAGGTCAGCCCCCACACGCTCCGACATAGCTTTGCCACACATATGCTCGCCGGGGGAGCGGAAATCCGAGCCTTGCAGGAGATCCTGGGCCACGCCAGCATTCGCACAACCCAGGTCTACACGCAGGTCGAGCACAGTCGGCTGAAATCGATCCACGCCAAGTGCCATCCGAGAGGATAGGGACTTTCGCCCAGGTGATTCCCCAAGTTCGGACGGCACACGGAATCCCCATGTCATCTCAAGACGGTAACAATCGCTGATTGTGAGAAGACACCCCACAGGCGACCTGGTGTTCGGCCCCGTCTGCGGAGTTCACAGGTGGGAAACGGCACAAAGCTCCCCAGTCTCAACAGGACCATGGGCATCTCAATCATGGAGACTCCCATCTGCTCATGGGTCTGCTCTTCGGGGTCCACAGTCTCCTCCGCGACTTGAAACGACAGACCGACCATAGCCAGTCGAATCACAATGAAAAAAGGGGCAAACGTCTACAAAGACTTGGCCAAAGGCCCCAATGACGAAGCGAGTTCCCGAGCCCGTGGGGGGATACAGAAGGGGACGTTTTCGGGCGTTTCGAATTGGAGTGTCTGGCATCCTTGATGCAAAAATCCCGGCAGAATCGACACGCTGCCAGATCTCAGGGTCGGCTTCAGGATTCGCGACCCGCAGAACCAGGAGTCAGCTCCTATTCTTGATAAACGATTCCCGCGAAAATCCCGGAAAGTGATTGGAGACTCGAAACCGGCGGGATTCCCTTGCGGTAAATGGCAGGCAGGGTGTTGGATGTTCCCCGCTTGACGGCTGACCCGCGAAGAGGAATGCTACCGATGTTCCGCGCCACCACCCCGACTCTTCCGGTCGACGGCCGCTGAAGAATGGAAGAAGCACCACGATGGTTGAGATCGCCCCCGAACCTCCAGAAAATGTGACGTCCCAAGTGGATGAGGCCTCCCCAGGAGTTCGTGAAAAGGGACAGCGGCGGTTCCCGTTTCGGATTGTCGATTTCCTTCTCGCTCTCCTGATCGTCGCGGTGTTCGTCTCACAGGTCGTCATGTGGACCGCCTGGGATTCCGGTTGGGGGGATTCTCTGAAAAACTTGATCACGGTGTCCCAGTTTATGCTGGTCCTCGCCTGTGGTTTGCTCTGGTGGGTTCTCTTCGGCCCCATCGGATGGAAGACGCGCGTCCTCACGGGACTAGCCGTTGTGCTGGGATTGGCTGGCTGGACCGCGAGTATCCATCACATCGAACCGACCGGGGATATGTTGCCCCACATTGTCTATCGCTGGGAGAAACTCGCCGAGGAAAAGTTGCGAGAGCATTTGGCGACCGTCAGCCGTCCTGAGATCGAAGCGTTGGAAAGCCGACCGGTGCCGGCGATCATGCCTGAGGATATGCCCGCCTACCGGGGAATTCATCGAGACGGGGTCGTGATCGGCCCCGAACTCAGCCAGAACTGGCAAACCAGCCCCCCGTCGGAACTGTTCCGACAACCCTGTGGAAAAGGCTACTCCGCATTCGTCGTCGTCGATGGCCTGTTGATCACAATCGAACAACGGGGCGAGCAGGAAGCGATTGTCTGCTACGACAGCAAAACTGGCGAGGAGCAGTGGATTCATCAATATGATGCCTCTTTTTTCGAGGCCATGGGAGGGGCCGGTCCTCGTGCCACACCTGTGATTCATGGAGACTCTGTCTACTCCTTCGGGGCATTTGGCGACTTGTGCTGCCTTGATCTGCTCACCGGAACCCAGCGTTGGCATGTCAATTCCCTGATCCAATTCGACCAGCCAAACAACGTCTGGGCAATGTCCTCCTCTCCATTGATCTATGAGGATTCGGTCATCGTGAATGTTGGTGGAACCGAGGGAAATGCACTCGTGGCTTACTCCCTTGCGGCTGGACAAATCGTCTGGAAAGGCTCGGGACTTCCCGAGCCGGTCCAAACCACCGACTTCACGACGGGAACCGCTCCTGACAAGGGAGACTTGAATTCCGTGGCCGGTTACTCCTCTCCGATGTTATCAATGGTGGCCGGTCAGGAAGTCCTCCTGAACTTCGAAGGGCTTGGACTTCGAGCCCACCGTCCTGAGAATGGTGAGGAGCTGTGGTTTCATCCCTTTCAGAATGACGCTCTGGTCAATGTCGCCCAGCCGATCGTCATCAACGAAGACGCTGGGTCCGCTCGAATTTTTCTCTCAGCCAGTTACAACGTGGGATGCGAAATGCTCCGCGTGAGCCGGTCGGATGAAGGCCGTTGGACCGTCGACTCGCTTTGGGCCAACAAGAACATGAAGTGCAAGTTCACAAGCCCCGTCTATTACGAAGGCTACCTCTACGGCCTCGACGAAGGGATCCTGGTCTGTCTCGATCCCGAATCAGGCGATCGAATGTGGAAGGGGAGCCGCAGTGGATTACGTGGCCGTTATCGACATGGCCAAATCCTGCTGACCAACGGGCAGATCGTCGCGCTCTCTGAACAAGGAGAATTAGTGCTTGTCGACCCGTCTCCCGAGGAATTGAAGGAAGTGACGTGGTTTCAAGTATTGCCTCAAGGAAAGAACTGGAATCCGCTGACACTCGCGCACGGAATCGTCTACGTTCGGAATACTGGGGAAATGGCGGCTTACAATCTCGCGAGATGAGCCTTCCTGGTTCCTGACCGATTCGCGTCTTGAACCATTGCGACCAAAACTCCTGGTCAGGCTTCCGATCACGTCTTTCGAGGGAATACATCGGCATGGCCAACAGAAGGCGGACACCTCTCCGTTGGCCATGCCGCCATGAGCCCCACGAAACCATGAGCCCCTCGAAAATCGGCTACTGGGGGATGTCCAGCTTGATGTGCAGGTCCCGGAGTTGTTTGGGATCGACGTCCGAGGGAGCCCCGTTCATCAGGTCGGAGGCCTTCTGCGTCTTCGGGAAGGCGATGACATCGCGGATATTGTCGCTTCCGGCGAAGAGCATGACCCAGCGATCGAGTCCCAAAGCGATGCCGCCGTGTGGGGGGGCTCCGTATCGCAGAGCTTGCAACAGGAACCCAAATCGCGACTCCGCTTCCTCAGCGGTGATCTTTAAGAGGTCGAAAACCTTTTGCTGGGTCGCCGGATCGTGAATACGGATGCTACCACTGGCCGCTTCGTAGCCGTTGCAAACGAGATCGTAGGAGAGCGCCCGAATCTTGGACGGGTCGGTCTCGAAGTAGTCCACATCGTCCGGGTGAACGGCACAAAACGGATGGTGCTCCGCGTCCCAGCGGTTGTCTTCTTCGTTCCAAGTCACCAATGGAAACTCCAGAACCCAGGCGGTTTTGATCTCGCGGGGATCGTAGAGTTCGAGGTCTTTGCCGAGGAAATTGCGAAGAGCGGCCAAGGCGGGGGAGGAGACTTTGTCACGATCGGCGACGTAGAGGAGCAGGTCACCGTCTTCTCCTTCCATCCGCTGGACGATCGCTTTTTGTTGTTCTTCGTCGAAGAACTTGGCGATGGAAGACTCCAACTTGCCATCGGCGACTTTGAAATAGGCGAGGCCTTTGGCTCCATATTCCCCGACGATCCCTTTGAAGTCGTTGTCGAGAATTCGGCGGCTGTATTTGTCGGCGGCCCCTTTGACGCAGAGGCCGCGGATCCGTCCCCCGGCGTCGGCGGTGCTTTTGAAGACGCCGAAGCTGCTCTCTTTGACGAGGTCGGTGATATCCTTGATCTTCATCTCAAAGCGAAGGTCCGGCTTGTCGGTGCCGTAGTCCTCCATGACCTCCGCGTGAGTGTAGCGGGGCAACGGCAACGAGATGTCCTTCCCTTGCAGTTCCTTGACCAGTTTGGCAATCAGACCGTCGATGACCCCCAGAACGTCGTCCTGTTCAACGAAGGCCATCTCCAGGTCGATCTGAGTGAACTCCGGCTGGCGGTCGGCGCGGAGGTCCTCATCCCGAAAGCAACGGGCAATCTGCATATACCGATCGTATCCGGCGACCATCAGAATCTGTTTGAACAGTTGCGGCGACTGGGGCAGAGCGTAGAAGGCTCCTTCGTGGACACGGCTCGGCACGAGATAATCGCGCGCGCCCTCGGGAGTGCTCCGTCCCAAAATGGGAGTCTCGACATCGAGAAATCCTAAAGCGTCGAAGTAGTCGCGAACGATCTTCGTCAGCCGATGCCGGAGCACCATCTTTTCTTGCAACGCGGGCCGACGGAGATCGATGTACCGGTACTGCAACCGAAGTTCCTCGTTGGGAACGGTCTCGCCTCGCGGCTCAAACGGCGGCGTCTTGCTCTTATTGAGCACCTTCAACTGGCTCGCGCGGACCTCAATTTCTCCGGTCGGGAGTTTGGGGTTCTTGTTCTCCGGACCGCGACTGACCACTTCGCCGGTCACCTGAACGACATCTTCGTGTCGCAAACTGGCGGCGAGTTGCTGCGTGTCACTGGACTCTTCCATCCGGAAAGCAACCTGTGTAATGCCGTAGCGGTCGCGAAGATCAATGAACACGACGCCGCCATGGTCGCGGTATTTGTCCACCCAACCTCCCAGGGTGACTGTCTGGCCGATCTGATCACTTCGGAGTTGACCGCAGGTGTGTGAGCGTAGCACGTGTCCGATACCTTTTGGTGATAACCACTTTCGACACATCGACGGGCGCAATATGAGCGCCGGGAAGCGTCGGAAAAGCGAGCATTATAGAGGACACGCGGGCGGTCACAATGTTCGATCGATCCGGGACCAGAAATCGCCGGGAAGCGGAATGGGTCAGAGAAGGGAACCGGCATGGGAACCTCAAGTCAGCGCTTCTCAATGACCGATTCGGATTTTTGGACATCCCATGGGGAAAAATCCGAAATTCGAAGAACCAAGGACCAAACAAATCCGAAATCAAAAACTCAAAAGCAGGAAACGTTTCGTCGCGAATGTCTGGTGATTTCTCTGCCGGAACGCAAGTTGTTTCCTCATTTGGAAACTCGGGATTTTTGAATTTGTTTGAGCTTTGGAATTTGAGTTTTCGAATTTCTTTGCGTTTGAGCGCCCAACAATCGCGCTCGGCCATTTAGCTGACGCGAGACAGCCTACGAACGTCTGCCGTAACCGGGCACGAACGGAA
>JAGQQQ010000203.1 GCA_020426125.1 Planctomycetaceae bacterium | reverse complement strand
CCATCAGGAACTGAATCGCGTTAGAATATCTTTGTTCAGCCGACACGAACCCAAATCGCGGTAAAAGGACTAGGGGGAACCGACCTGGCAGTTCGGAGCAGGGATCACGCCGGTCGTGCGAGGTCCGCTGTCGGACGATAACGGCTTTTCCGTCTCTGACAAGGGGAACTCACTCTGAGGAGTCCAGTTGTTCTCTCGACTGGGGCAAGCTTTCCGACAACGCGAGGACGGCCCAGGCTGTTCCCCAGTAGACTGCCGTTTCCTCCACGTTCTCCTGCTTCTTAGATTTCGTTCCCCGGACGGCCCAAGTGCCGTCTTCCCGTTGGGTGTCCAGCAGGAATCGCTGCGCTGAAACGATCGTTTTGTCCGAGGTGGGGAGCCCCGTACGAAGAAGGGCATCCATGGCCAGGCCCGTTCCCAGGGCATCGCTCTCGGCACCCACGATCCAGCCCCAGCCTCCATTGACATTCTGCTGAGACCGGAGGGTTTCCGTCATCGCCGCGATGGTTTCGAAGTCATTTAGCGAGTCGGCCAACAACAACCGCGTCGTGTACCACTCCGTGCTCTGCCCGGGGTTTTGAGTGGACAGGAACTCCTTTGCGGAGTCGAGAACTTTCTGAGCACCAGCGGGTTGCGTCGCGGCGATAGCCGTCGCGATCCACATCGTGGAAACCGCATCGGTTTCTTCCTTTTCCCGCTTCTGAAAGGGAAGTTGTCCACTCGCTTTCCAGCGGCCATCCGGCTGCTGGCCCGTGAGCAGGAGGTCCACAAGAGGATTCTCGTTCGGCGCCCCATCCGCAGTTGAGGAATTCCGGAGTTGGGCGAATACCAACTGGGCGACTCCCTCGCGGTTGAGAGTTCCGACGATCTGGTCCTTGTCGTTGGTTTCGAGCGAGGAATTGATGGACCACTGCAGCCAGTCGTTCAATCGATCATCGATGGGGAAACCCCGCTCGCGAGCCGTGGTCAGGCTCCAGACCATATTCCCAATCCGATGGCAGGAAACGCATTCCTGCTTTTCCATCCAGGCCAGGCCTTCTCGTTCAACATACGGAATGGCCCGACGTACCGCGGCACGAAGACTCTCGGAAGATGGTGGGGCTTCACCAAACGAGGGAGTGACCAGGACAACTGTCAGGAGCACGATCAGCCTCGGGAACATTGAACATCCCTTCGCAATTGAATGTTCCATTCATCAGGGTGACATCGCTTTCGCAACTTTCAACTTTCGTCACTCCGCGTCCCCAGAGCCCAGCGGATGCCGTTGAACAGAAGTCGTTGGAACTGAGGGTTCTTAAAGTCGTCGACATGCCCCAGAGACGTGTAGAAGGACTGGCCTCCATCGGCACGTTGAAACGTCCAGGCGACCGGTTCGGGGTCAGCCCCTTCGACTTGTCCGACGAGGAGAACGGTGGCCCCCGGCTCCAAGGGTGACGGCTTATAAAGTGATCCTCCCGCGACAAAGTCGTCACGGGGAATGTCGCTCAAAATGGGATGGTCTTTGTTCGCGGCCACGAAACGAATTGTGGACTTCAGTTTGTTGCCGTGGTGGTTGGTGTAGTGGCCCCCGAAGACCTGTTCGTCGAACTCCGGCCAGTCGGTGAGCCCTTCGGGCGGTTCCATGTTCCGCAGACAAAAGGCGTGGCTCGCCGTGCGAATTCCAATGACAGGTTTTCCGGTGGAGATAAAGTCACGAATCTTGTGCAGCTGTTCGGCCGGCAACACACGGCGACGGACACTCACCAGCACTGCATCCGCATCCTTCAAGACATCCAGCCCGGGAATGGTGTTCCGGTTGTCTTCCACCCCGAAGACAAAGGTGACGCGAAACGCCTTCTCCAGATGCTCCTTTGCAAAAATGGGAAGCGTTGTCTCCGTCTGGTATTCATCCTCCGCGGAGATGATCACGAGATGAGGACGTTCCGCCGCCAGGGAGAGAGAGGGGACCGTGACGCAGATCAATCCGAGGATCGCAAACAGACGACGTCGCATCAGGGATGGCTCCCGAACCGGTGGACATAAAGAGCAAGGAACGGTACGACCATCACCTTACTATGGATCCCGAGCCGTGCCAACAGGGAGCGACCGGAATCTCGGTTCCCGATTGGGACGATGAACTATCCAAGTCGACGGGATTGCCGGGGTCGAGAGAGCGATTTGTTCGAGCAATCCGACTCATCAATACTCGCGTCGCTGCCGGGAGGAGGGGATGTTCATTGCCTTGCGGTACTTCGTGACTGTTCGTCGGGCGAGTTGGAATCCGTGTTTCGCAAGTTCCTCAACCAGTGCGTCATCGCTCAGCGGATCCGCCTTGTTTTCTCCTTCGACGATCTCTTTGAGCTTGAGTCGAATGTTTTCCCAGGCGACGTCCTCACCGCCAGCTGTCTTGGTTCCGCCACCGAAGAATCGCTTCAGAGGAAAAATCCCACGCGGCGTCGCGATGTACTTGTCATCAACGGCACGCGAGACTGTCGTGACGTGCACGCCGACGACCTCCGCAACATCCTGCATCTTGAGTGGTTTGATGTGCTCGGGGCCATAGTCGAGGAATTCGGACTGCTGATCAACGATTGTCTGGGCGACCTTTTTCAAAGTGCTGTATCGCTGTTCGATGGCATCGATCAGCCATTTCGCGGACTCGACCTTCTTTTTGATGTAGTCCTTCGTCGCCTGATCGGGATTCCCTTCGAGCATTTTCAGATACCGGCGATTGATGCGCAGTTGCGGAACATATTCATCGATCAGTTGAACAACATATTTTCCGTTTTCGTCTTTCTCGACCTTCAGGTCGGGAGAGACGGTCTGGACTTTCGGCGAATCGAATTTCTTGCCGGGGTAGGGATCGAGCGTTCGCATCTGTTCCATGGCGGCTTTGATGGCGTCCATCGAAAAGCCGGTTTTTCGTTCAATCAGAGGCAGCCGATTCTGTAGTAAGTCATCGAAGTGGTTGGCAATCATTGTCGCCATAATGTCGCCGAGCGGAGTTGTGGGAGTGATCTGGAGCAGCAGACACTCTTTCAAATCACGGGCTCCGACTCCGGGCGGATCGAGTTGCTGGATGATCTTGAGCGTTTGCTCGGCGTCCTCGTGGGAAATGTGTTCCCCAAACACTGATGCCAGTTCGGGCAGAGAACTTTGCAGCCGACCGTTTTCATCGAGGTTGTGGATCAGATAATCGCCAAAATCTTTGAGGTGCTCCGGTGCGTCGCAGTGAAACTGTTCGAGCAGGTGTTCATGAATGGTCTGCGGGCGGCTTTCGGCGTTGGCCATCACATCGTGTTGGCGATCGCCGTCTTCCTCGATCCGGTTGCTAGAGGGCCGAGAGCCGGAAGTGTAGTTGTCCTCGGGCCAATCCTTAGAGATTTCGACTAGCCGTTCAAAGTCAGAAGCATTGTTCTCCTCGGTGACGAGTTCCCTTCGTTCCACCTCGACGCGAGGCGCGTCGTCGGCTTCCCGTTCACCTGAGTAATCCTCTTCCTTTTTTCGGACCTGCTCCAGCGCGATATTCTCCGCGAGTTCCTGATCCACTCGTTCCTGCAATGCCATTTGGGGGAGTTGCAGGATTTCCATGGACTGGATCATCCGCGGCGCCAGCTTCATCTGCTGGCTCATGCGCATCTGTTGGGAAACATTCAAATGCATGGGATGATCCTACGTGTGTTGAGGCCGCGGCAAATTCGCGGCTTCCGAATCCGTCAAAGTAGAAACATCGGTCTTCACTGGGACGGGGAAACTCAATAACTAAAAGTGTTGCCGCCCGCGGAGGGCATCCGCGAGCATTTCCTTGTTGGCGAATTCGAGAACACTTCCGGTGGCGATTCCTCTCGCCAGCCGGGTAATGTCGACATCAAAGTCTTCCAGTAGGTTGGTGATATACAAGGCGGTGCCATCTCCTTCGAGAGTGGGATTGGTGGCCATGATCAGTTCCCGCACCCCCTCCTTTCGCACCCGATTTACCAAGGCATCAATCGTCAGGTCATCGGGATTGACCCCATCCAACGGGGCAATTCGCCCCCCGAGAACATGATAGGTTCCAGAAAAGGCCCCCGTGGCTTCCAATGCGGAAACATCGTTCGGTTGCTCCACGACGCAGACTAATGTGCGGTCTCTGCGGGGGTCGCGGCAAATGCTACATTCCTCCTGTTCCGTCAAATTGAAACAGACCCGGCATCGCCGCACGGATTTTTTGACATCCCGAATCGCATCCGCCAGCGCCAGCGCCTCAGCTTCGCGGCAGGACAGGATATGGTTGGCCAGCCGCTCCGCCGATTTCCGCCCAATCCCAGGCAAGGAAGCAAATTGCTCGACCAGTCGTCCGACTGCAGGGCCAAACGGATGGTTCTCAAAATCATTGATGCGGGGCGCCATGGGATTCGTTCAGCATCACTGGTATGGGGGCAACTGGGATCCGGGAAAAGAAAACTGTGGGATTCATCACCCTCCCGGGTTCAACTTGGACAACATTTCCTCCATTCCCGGCAGGCCGAGCCCGTCGGTCAGGCTGGCCATCTCGCTGGCGGCTTTCTCCCGGGCATTCTCCAATGCTTGATTGACGGCCGTCAGCACAAGGTCTTCCAACATCTCCTTGTCATTGGCCGCCAGGAGGCCCGGTTCAATCTCCAATTTTGTCACTTTCTGATCGCCCGAAGCCTGAGCTTTGACCATTCCTCCACCGGCGGAGCCTTCCACACGAATCTTGGCGAGGTTCTCTCGCATCTCCGCCGCACGGGCTTGAATCTCCTTCGCGTTCTTCATCAAGTTCGCGATGTTTGACAATCCTTGGAGCATGGTTGTTAATCCTCGTCTTCGGCGAGTTCTTCGTGATCCTCAACACTCTCGACAACGGCGGGAGCCAGAATCGGTCGAACTTCGACCACCTGTCCCCCGAAAATCTGGACGGCGTTCTGCACAAACTGGTCGTTATCGACCACCGACGTCCGCCGTCTTTGAATCTCCGGCCGTTCCGGACTCTTTGTCGACGGCGGCTTCATGGCCGGGGCCGTCTCATCCAATTTCAGCACCAGCCGGACTTGAGGACCACAGATCTCCTCAACCAGACTGTTCAAACGACTCAGGAGTTCCGGCCGTTCACAATACCTTTTACTGAAAGAGTAACTCTTTGGAAATACGACTTCCAGGATGTTTGGTCCAGAATTTGCACAAGTTGCATTCTTCAGGTGGTCCACCGTCTTATCCGGCACGCTCCGAGAAATGCGTGCCCAAATTTCTTCCACCGTATCTTCTGACAGGGGAAGACTTTCCTGCTGGGCTGGCGGAGTCGGCAAAGCGTCAGGAGCAACCTCCGCCGAAGGCGTTTCGGGCTTCACCTCAGCGTTTTTTTTTAACGCAGGCTGCGCATTTGGAAGCGGACGCCCTCCGGCTTGAGGACTTGATCCACCGGCGGCCATGCGTTGGGCGAGCGCGGAAATCTCCGTCAAATCTTCGAGGGTCGCCATCCGCACGATGGCCAATTCGATCAGCGCGCGGCCGTAATTGACCCGCTGCATCTTGTTTTTTGTGTCCGCCAGAATCTGCATTGCCGCCGACACATTCTGGAGCCCCCAGGTCTTGGCCTGCCGTTCCACGTCCTCGCGCGAGGAATCCGAGACGGCCGACAAGGAGACATCGTTCGCACCCGCCGCCGTAATCAACAGATCCCGGAGGTATGCGAGCAACTGATCACTAAAACTGCCGATCTGCACTCCTTCCGAGAGACATTCTTCGACAAACTGAACCCCCTGAGCCGGATTCCCCGCGATCATCGCATCGACGAGTTGAACCAGGCGGTCGTCGGCCGCAGTCCCCAACAGTTGATGGACATCCGCTGC
>JAGQQQ010000202.1 GCA_020426125.1 Planctomycetaceae bacterium | reverse complement strand
TCTCGGCCATGTTGTTGCCCCAGAGGATGAAGTCATCTCCGACATCCAAGTCCTCATAGCAGCCCATCGGTTCGTCACTTTGAAACTGGGTAACGAATCCCATGACCGCGCTAGCCATACAGAGCCGGGCGTTCGGATCGAGGTTGTTGCTCCGCATGCCGCCCTTCACCCACTTCGCGGCGGCGTAACCATCGTGAATGGTCCACTGCCCGGACCCGTAGACCCCGACCGACTCCGGTCCGTGCTCATCAAGGGCCGCCTGAAACTTCTCCGCGATCAAATCGAGCGCTTCGTCCCAGCTGATCCTCGTCAACTTCCCCGAGGAGTCGCGGCGCATGGGGAACTTCAGACGATCCTTCCCATAGAGCATGCCAGGGAGATGGTAACCTTTCGCACACAGGAGGCCTTGGTTGACCGGGCTCTTTTCGTCCCCGCGAACGGCCACGACCTTGTTGTCTTGAACAGCGACCTCAACGCCACATCCCGTTCCGCAATAGCGGCAGGGAGCCTTGTCCCAGATGACGTTCAACAAAGATGAAGCGTTCGAGCCTTGAGCGTAAGCCGGTTCGGTTCCACAACCGAGACTGGCGGCCGCCGACATCGCGGTCCCCGCTGTACGCATGAAGTCACGCCGATCCATGTCGGTGTCCTCGTTTTGGTTGGAAACTTTTGCGAACCGCCTGGGGATGGTCGTCAATTCCGTTAGTTGTTCTGATCGCTTGGGGAAGCGTCATTTCCATCCGTTTCTGAAGCGTCTTTCTCGGATTCCTTCGAATCGGAGTCAGACGTCTTGTTGTCATCATCAGCGGACGTCGCAGCCGGCGTCGAGTCCCCGTTTGCGGATGGTGTATCCGACTCGGCCGGCTGGGCATTGTTCGAGTTGGCGGTCTGTTCCGCCCCTGGAAGGACGGAAGCCTTTCCCTCTTCTGCCAGCTTCTTGGCCTGTTCGAACCATTGATGTTCGGGACGATCGAGAATGTCATCGATCAGGGCCAAGACCGCTTGGGCCTGATCCGCATGGCCGTGTTCAGCGGCATGCTCGGCGATTTCCCGAGCCTGGGGAATCAATTCCTGATAGAACCGCTCGGCCACTTCATACATGCCGTGCCAATGGGCATAGTCGGGTGCCATCATCGACGCTCCGTGCCGGGCGCGCCGTCCTTCGTGATGCCAGAGATAGAACCAAGTCCATTCGATTTCTTCGTCGAAGTCCTGCTTCGTGATCAGTTCCTGCTTGCGGAGTTCGCCCATAATCGCAGTTCCAGGTTTGGCGAACTTCTCGTTGTAATTTACGACGAAGTCATCGTACTGCTGATAAAAGGCGTTAACATAATTCTGCGTATGGCAATGCAGACAGACGTTTTTCATTTCCTGCCGCTTGTCCTGCCAGGAACTGACGATCAGTTTCTGCCGCTCTTCCGGATCGGTTTCTTTGATCACGGCTCCATTGATGTCGGTGTCCATCACCATGCTGACCGGGGGACGGTTGGTCCACGAAATCCGCTCGCCGGGATCGTGCGTCACCTTCCCTCCATTGCGGGAATGGCCGGACATATGGCAAGTGGCGCAGGTCGGTGCCTGAGTGTAATCTTCACCAAGCACCCAATGCTTCGCATCGAGGTTCATGTGGTCCTTGAGGTCTCGATAGGCGACGCCGTGCTTCGACTCTTCGTAGATCTCTTTCTGAGGATGGTCGGGACCGAGGTGGCACTTCCCACAATTCTCGGGCTGCCGGGCACGTCTTGGGGAAAAATCGTGACGGGAGTGGCACGCGGAACAGGACCCCCGCGACCCATCGAGATTCAAACGGCCAATCCCGGTATTGGGCCAACTTCCCTCATGCAGCACGGGCCGACCGTTTTCGTCCTTCTTCACCAGCGCGACCATTGCGAGATCGGTTGGGATGCCGTCGGTGTCCGGCTTCAACTCATCAACTGTGATCAGGCTTCCGTTGGTGGCTTCCAGGGCGATCTTGCTGCCGTGACATTGCTTGCAACCAACATTTACGCTGGCCATGCCGTTGACCATATCCACTTCCATCCCGGGTGTCGGGGAGTGGGGATTAAACGGAACGCGAGATCCTTCGACCGTCTCCGCCAGAAAGTTGTCCAAGGAAGCGAGAATATTTCCCGCCTTCGCGTGATGGCTGGCCAGAAACTCTTCGGTTTCCGTCTTGTGGCACCGACCGCAGTCTTTGGGAGTAACGATGGTCGCGATGGTGGCTCCATAGTGGTCAAATGCGTCGACGTCCTCTTTCGCCGCCAGATGGCACTCGACACAACCCACTCCTTTGTGGGCATGCGTGCTCCCTTGCCAGTGATCGATGATCCCGGGCGACGACTTTTGGTGGCATTCCACACAGGCCTTGGAACTGGCCGGAACGACGGCATGGGCCGTTCGGGAACCCGACTCGGCCTTTTTGCGTTCGACCTCCATCATTTGCACGAAGACGAGCGATGCCAAGAAGACCAGTCCGAGGAACCCAATTATGTATTGTTTCGTCTTGACGCTCATGGGGTATCGTTCAGGATGAAGGAGATTCGGAAAATCGATTTTCGTGTGAGTCTGCGAAGTTGCGGTTTTTTAGTGTGCGACGGCAGCTTCCCAGACCGTCAGACCGATCAAGAGAAACGTCGCCACGATTCCGATATAAACGCTAATGTCTTCAACGCCCGTGACTCGGCGGAGGACCTTGTCAATCCAGGGCCACAGAAACATGGCTGCGACGATGAAACCTGTGCTCAGAACTGCAAACGTCAGAGAAAATAGCTTAAGCCAGCGAAAGGACACATAAAAGAACCACTCCGGCTTAATAACCTCGGGAGTCGTGAGCGGGTCGGCCTTGGGCCCCATGGTCGCCGGAAAGATGGTCGCCAGAGCACTCAACACGATCATCAGCACGAGACCGATCATGAGTTCGGTCAGAATGTGGTCCGGGAAGAAGTTGAAGTGCTGCGGCTTGTC
>JAGQQQ010000201.1 GCA_020426125.1 Planctomycetaceae bacterium | reverse complement strand
TGAAGATGTTGTAGGCCTCGCAGATGAGCTGCATATCGCCGTATTCGATGCCGTTGTGGACCATTTTCACGTAGTGGCCGGCTCCGTCCTCACCCACCCAGTCGCAGCAGGGGATGTCGTTGTTGGGGCCAACTTTCGCGGAGATGGACTGGAGAATGTCCTTCACGGCGGGCCAGGCATCCGAATTCCCGCCGGGCATGATCGACGGCCCTTTGAGAGCGCCCTCCTCTCCGCCCGAGACACCAGTTCCCAGGAACAGGAAACCGTCGGCTTTGAGTTCCTTCGAACGGCGGTTGCTATCGTTGAAGTCGCTGTTGCCGCCGTCGATGATAATATCACCCGGTTCCAGGAGTGGCTTCAATTGGTCGATCACCGCGTCGACCGGTTTCCCGGCTTTCACCATGATCATCACACGACGCGGCCTCTTGAGCGAGGAGATGAACTCTTCAATTGTCTGGTATCCGCCGATGCGTTCGGGAGTTCCTTCCCAGACCTTGTCTTTGGGTTCATCTTTCAGTCCGTTGACGAACTCTTCCATGGTCTCCGTGGTCCGGTTGTAGACCGCGACGGAGAAGCCGTGATTGGCCATATTCAGAACGAGGTTTTGCCCCATCACCGCGAGGCCAATCAATCCGATGTCGTGTTGCATGTTTTGTGCAGGTGTTCAGTGGAGAACGGGAGTTTCGGGAGACGACCTCCCGAACCGCGAACTTTAGCTTGTCCGCAGGCCAGATTCGAGTGTTGATGG
This sequence comes from Planctomycetaceae bacterium, assembly GCA_020426125.1. Classification (GTDB taxonomy): domain Bacteria; phylum Planctomycetota; class Planctomycetia; order Planctomycetales; family Planctomycetaceae; genus HKST-UBA70. Next base: position 6,667 of record JAGQQQ010000201.1, on the reverse strand, counting down.
CCCATCGTTCCGCGCGTCCCGCGAGTGAGAGTCGTCAATGTTGAATCTCGAACAAGTCGACGCGGAATCGACCGGCAAGGGGATTGGTGTGTTTAACCAATCCCATGTTTCTTAAGCTTACTGAAAAACGTGCTGCGAGGCATGCCGAGCGAACGAGCCGCTTCGGCTTTGTTTCCGTTGCAGCGTTCCAACGCATCCGTCAATCGTGCCCGCTCCTGTTCCTTCCGTGTCTGAGTCTTTCTGGCGACCGACATCGTCGGCAAAGACGTCTTTGCACTGGGGGTGTCCAACAGAATGGGCCTCGACGGCTTTTGATGGAGAACCTCAACAGGGAGATCTTCGGCACGGATGGAAGAGCTTTCCGACATCACCACGGACCGCTCAATCACATTCTGAAGTTCACGAATGTTTCCCGGCCATGCATACGCCTCAAGGGCTCGCAGGGCCTCCGCATCGACGGTCAGGACCCGTTTTCCAGCTTTTTCGCCTGAGACCTTCAAGAAGTGCTGAACAAGCTCCGGAATGTCCTCGACTCGTTTCCTCAGGGGGGGCAATGTGAGGCTGATGACATTCAGCCGGTAGAAGAGGTCTTCTCGAAACCGGCCTTGGGCGATCAGCTTTTCCAGATTCTGATGAGTGGCGGCAATGATACGAACATCGGAGCGAATCGTTTGATTGCTCCCGACGGGTTCAAAGGTCCGTTCCTGGATCACTCGCAGGAGTTTGACCTGAGTTTCCAGCGAAATGTCCCCAATTTCATCGAGGAAAATCGTCCCTCCATCGGCCAGTTGGAATCGGCCGATCTTGTCCTGTCTGGCGTCCGTGAACGCTCCTTTTACGTGCCCAAAGAGTTCACTCTCCAGAAGCGATGGAGACAGCGCAGCGCAGTGCACCGTGACCATCGGCCCCTCAGCGCGGGGGCTGTTCCTGTGGATCGCCCGCGCCAGAAGTTCTTTCCCGGTTCCACTTTCCCCTCGAATCAACACGGAGGACTGGCTGCTAGAGACCTTAGGGAGCGAAAGCAGGATGTCCCGCATCTCACCGCTGTTGCCGCGAATCTCGGAACGGTCAAACTCGCCAACCGACGTTTCTGGTGTCTCTCCAATCGACAAGCTGGCCAACTCATTGCGAAGTGCGGTCAACTGCCGATCCTGCTCTTCGATTCGATCCGACTTGAGTTGCAAATCTTCATTCAGCCGAGAGAGGTCTTGCTGGATGGAAGCGCAATGCATCGCAATTCCCGTGACACGCGCCATCGCGGATACGAATGCCAAATCTTCCCCTGACAACGGTGAATTGTTGACTTTTCCTCCCAAGACCAGAATTCCCCGCAACTCTCCTTGCATTTGGAGACCATGAATCAGTTCTGCGCCAATGTCTTTCATGAGTTGCTGAGAAGGAAGTTGGGAGTGCCCAGCCCGATCGATGAGGCCCCTTTGAGTCAGTTGTTCAATGGATTCCTCATCCAAGGCAATTTGCAAAGGGAGCCGTCCCCGTCCAGTCGCGGTGAGCATGCGAAAATCAGCGCCGCTTCCTCTTCGCAGGTATAAGGCGGCCTGTTCCACATCGAGAATATTCACGAACGTCTTCAAAAGATGGTCGGAAACCGCCTCGGGTTCCAAAACCTGCGAGGCCACCTGGTTCATTTGCAGTAGGGATCGGTCGAGTTGATATTTCTCGCTGAAGAAACGGCGATCAAGGCTTCGCTGGAGGGCATCGCGTCCCAACACCAGAAAGAGGACTACCACCGTTAGCACAAGAATCAACGGGATGCTTCGGTCGAGAAATCCGAGGTCGCTCCGAAGGGACTGAAGACCGACAGTCGAAATCAAGGCGGCGAGCAGGAGCGTCAGTCCCGCGCTGGTTCCGTAATACCAGACCCCTTTTGAAATGACTTGATCAATCAGCATCAGCTTGAACCGGGCAATGCCAATCCCGTAAGCCAGCATGAAGGCGAGAGCCGCGAGGAACATGGGAACTCGCCCCGCTCCAAGCGCGAAGTGCACCCGGTCAAACAGTGCGAGATAGACCGTATATCCGATAGGAATCAAAGCGAACATCGCCGCTCCAAAGATGAAACGGACTTGCGAACGTTCCATTGCGCTTCGAGCGGCACACAAACTTCGCCAGATCGCCAAAACGGAAATGAGAAAGTACAGAAACGACGCTCCGAAAAGGACATAAACGAACTGCCGAATGATGGGATAGAGGTTCGCTGCGACCTCCCCACCGATTTGTTCGACGGATCTCGCGAATGGGCCGTCGCCGAGATCCGCGGTCAATCCCCACACGATGGAGATGCCTCCCCAGAGCAACAGAGAAGCCGCCGTGGGAAACGTGTAAAGCAGCACCAAGGTTAGTCCTCGGCTGCGAGAGTAAATTCGAGCCGGAACGGGATAAACCAGGAAGAAGTGAAGCAAAACGGCAGGCAGAAACACCGCCGCGATCGAAAACAAGCTGATCAAAATAAAGTTGCCCGACACAACCCACCAGTGGCTTCCACCAACAAACGCGGCCAACGTGAGTGAGGAAAGGACCAGAAAGATCCTCAACGGCTGGTCAAATGGTCGGTTCCAAAGCGCAAATCCGCACACCGTGACAACAAGCGACTGCAGCAGATACCACAAGAACGTCAGAGCCACACCCCAGGTGGGCTGTTGAATCAAAGGGATCCAGGCAACAAGCGGTGATGATTCTCCATCTCGGACAAACCAGACTTTGACGTCCCGGCCTCCTCCTGGGTGGTACTCAACGACTCCCAAGTTCGAGGCTCGGCTGTCTCGCGAGGGATCCTTTCCCTCAGAGAGGATCGCCTCGGATCCTGGTTTGTGGCTTCGAAGCTCCTGGTGAACTCGCGCAAAATCGATAAAGGAACTTGTTGGTCTTCCAGCGACCTCAATCAGAAAGTCTCCAACCTCTGGTTGGTCTCCCTTGCAGATTGGGAGTTGCGAGGTGTCTTTGACCTGCACACCTCCACTCGTTGGACCTTGATCGCTCGTCAACAAAACTCCCAATGGAACGCTCGGTTGCGTAGGGACGTACCATAAAACCCACAATCCATACACCAACGTTGAGGTGGCGAGGATGAAGGAAAAAAGTGATTTCGATTGATGTGTCGTTTGTGCCATCGGCGCCTGAATCCCGATTTCGGCGCCACTTTCGGCGCCGACAAAATACTTTACCTGCTTGACTCTGTAACGTCTACTCACGATGGGATTGTCATAAACCGCTTTTTCCAAGAGGCTTGCGAGTGGACAACGATGAAAACCCTGCTGGCGAAATGTTTCGGCACGACAATTGCCCTGTAGAAAATCGACCCCAACCGAGAATACCCTCGATTTCATGGTGTTCATCAACGCGGTTTTTTGCAGCCTGACCCACTCTGCATCAAACCTCTCATCTCCACGAGCAACCGCGTCGAACACAAATCCATGAGCTCGAGGGTATTTCTATGCGCTAACGAAAGCAGGGCATCAAAAAAATTGGTCAGCCAGAGTCTGATAGCAAAATTCGGATCGAGACTGATGGGAAACGGAAGCGACTGGGGGGGGGAAACCAATCCGCCCCCGAGACAGGTCAGTTTCATCGCGGGCTTCTCTCCCTTGTTTCTCGTGAACTCGACTACAATGGGGGCCGATCGCGGTGAGACGCGACCGACGTGATCTTCCCATCATTACGTCTCTTGGAGGGGGTGTTTCCCAAGAGGACCCGGACTGTTCTCACGTTTCCCGTATTAGTGGTGGACAGAATGATTCCGGACAGATCTCTCGCATCACCATAATGTGGAGTCACCTCGTGGCCCCACTTTTCAAATAGGAACTTTTCCCCCATACCCCTCGTGGAATCGGCCAGCATGGGAATAGAAGGAGACGCCAATCTTGCTGGACGCAAGTTCAAATTCTGTCGGATTCCGTCAGTCAGTTCGAACGGGCCGTTGAGGCAAGGGCACTTCAACCATAAGATTCCGGAAAGGGTGTTTCAGATCCCAAATACCGGCAATTGGCTTTACGATTTGGCATTCAGAGCCACGGAGGGTGTGGAAGACCAAAGTTGGATTGAGATACCTCAAGTGAATCCCCCCTTTCGCGGGGGCGGAGGCAAATGCCCGAGCCCCGCAGGAGATCGACATGGCAGGCGAAAAGGTCGTCCTGATCGAAGATGACCGAGAAATCCAGACAACTCTTAAAGCCGTTCTCGAAGGAGCGGGCTATCGGGTGGCGGTCGCGCCGAACGGCGCGGAAGGCCAACAACTCATCCGAAATGAACTTCCGGATCTGATCGTGACGGACATGATGATGCCCCGCATGGGAGGATTTCCTGTGTTGGAGTTTCTGAAGACGCTGGATTCGCCTCCCCCGGTAATCATGATCACGGCAAATGAAGGAGGGCGTCATAAGGCCTACGCGGAGATGCTGGGAGCGGTCAACTATTTGCGGAAGCCATTCGCGATGGATGTCTTTTTGGACGCCGTGCGGAATGCCCTGGACGAGAGTGGCGGGGACGACAGCTCCCCCAGCGGGCCGCTTCGCCGCCGCGTCACAAAGAAAAAGTCGAAGTGAAAGCGTCAGATTAAAGTGCTTCCACCAAACGACTTCAATTTTCCATCGAACTACTCGCTGAGACTGAAGACACGCCTCCCATGATGACCGCAACTTTGCCACAGACCTCTCCTTGGCGCGAGCTAGCCTTCCGGATCTTGAGCGGAGAATCGATCACCCGCGAAGAAGGGGCCGCCATTCTTCAATCCCCCGATTGCCAAATCCTCGACCTGCTGGCGGCAACGTTTGAGGTACGCAAGACCCACTTCGGCCAACAGGTCCAACTGTACTATCTCAAGAACGCGAAGAGTGGTCTCTGCCCGGAAGACTGTGGCTACTGCTCGCAGTCGGTCGTGTCCGATGCTCCGATTGAACGCTATTCGATTGCCAACGAACGCGTGCTGATGGAGGGTGCCCGCGCCGCACAGCAAAGCCAGGCGAAAACCTATTGTATCGTCGCCAGCGGACGGGGGCCGTCGGACCGGGAGGTCGAGCATGTCTGCAACGTGGTTCAGAAGATCAAGGACGAGATGGGCCTTCACATCTGTGCCTGTCTCGGTCTCCTGAAGCCCGAACAGGCCCAGCGACTCGCGGAGGCGGGTGTCGACCGGATCAACCACAATCTCAACACGTCGCGACGGTATTACGAAGAGATCTGTACCACTCATACGTATCAGGATCGGCTCGACACCCTGAAGGTCGCCCACGATGCCGGAATGGAGCTTTGCAGCGGTCTGATCGTGGGAATGGGAGAAACCCAGGACGATGTGCTGGATGCCGTGTTCGAACTTCGCGGACTCGACGTGAAATCGATTCCCGTGAATTTTCTGCACCCGATCGATGGCACTCCGCTTGCCAAGCAAGACGATCTCGATCCTCGCTACTGCCTGAAGGTCCTCTGCCTGCTCCGGATGGTCCATCCCAGCGTGGAAATCCGGATCGCTGGAGGACGCGAACTCAATTTGCGATCCATGCAAGCCATGGGGCTTTATGCCGCCAATTCGATGTTTGTGAGTGACTACTTGACGACCCATGGCCAGACAGCGGAGCAGGACTTTGAAATGGTCAAAGACCTCGGTTTTGAAATCGTGATTGCCGGACACGAGTCTCACGGACATTGAGAAACTCACCGGAAAGACCGATGACACACTGCGTCTGGTACGAACAAGTGGCCATAACCAGTCGATGTCGTCAATACACCGACCTTTCCGGATAGGCTCTGACATGCCGCAGCGTCAGCACCAACTTGATCTCTTCTCGACCGACGAGGAGACGAACTCCGCCGATGTGCTCTCGCTGTTCCACCCGGTTGTCCAATACTGGTTTCGGAGCCGGTTCGCCGGCCCCACCGATCCCCAGATTCACGGCTGGCCGCACATTGCTCGTGGCGAGAACACGCTCATCGCGGCCCCGACGGGAAGTGGAAAGACTTTGACCGCGTTTCTCGCGGTGATTGACCGGCTTGTGCGGGAAGCGTTAACCGGGCAGCGATCGTCACGCGGTGTTCAGGTTCTCTACTTGTCTCCGCTCCGCGCATTGTCGAATGACATGGAACGGAACCTCGAAGCTCCCTTGGCGGAGATCCAAGAGATTGCGGAGGAAATGGGGGATTCCCTTCCCAAGATCCGTGTCGGACTCAGAACGGGAGACACGCCCTCACACAAACGGGCGAGCTTGACCCGCAATCCTCCCGAGATACTCGTCACCACACCGGAGTCCTTCTATCTGCTGCTGACGTCCGAAAAAGGACGGGAATCCCTGCGATCAGTTCGAACCGTCATTGTTGATGAAATTCACGCTCTGGTACGAGACAAACGGGGATCGCACCTCGCTCTGAGCCTGGAACGGCTCGAATCCCTCACCGACGCCCCGCTCCAGCGAATCGGCTTGTCCGCCACGCAGAAGCCAATCGAACGGGTGGCCCACTTTCTGGTCGGAGACCGGCTCGTCAACGACGAGCCGGACTGTCAGATCGTCGATGTGGGTCACCGCCGCGATCTCGATCTCGCCATCGAAACCCCTCCCAGTGAACTGAAAGCGGTCTGTTCGCACGAACAATGGGCCGAGGTGAATCACCGAATCGTCGAGCTGATCAACAGCCACCGCAGCACGCTGATCTTCGTCAACAC
>JAGQQQ010000200.1 GCA_020426125.1 Planctomycetaceae bacterium | reverse complement strand
GAATCAGAAAGCTTATCGTGTCATAGAGTCAAACCTCGGGACCGAAGCAAACCCCCAGATATTCAAACGTGGACGTCAACTGCCCCCTGCGAAAAAAAGGAATGAACACGACAATCGCAACCACTGCCACGAACGGCAGCATCAGGTTGAAAACCAGTTCACTCCAGTTGCCGCCGTAGGCTGTCGCCGGGAACGCGAGAAAGGTGATGGAACTGATCGACGTTCCCAACATTGACAGACCAATCGCCCATCCGGGAAAGGACCGCCCGCCCACGAAGTATTCTTCCGTGGAATTGTTTCGGCGAGAGAAGTAGAGCCCCATCGCCAGCATGCCCAGCAGGTACAGCGACAGGACAATCAGGTCTAAAGGACGAACGTCGACAAGAGATTCCATGAAGACTCGGCGGTTCGAAGAAGTGTCATTGGGAAGCTGGAAGAATAGTGACTCAGGCGCGGGTGAGCACGTCTAGAAAGTTGAGGGAGGAGAGAGGAGAGACGAGAGACGGGTGTTGGGTCGCTTGTTATTCAGATCGCTCGGGAGAAGAATGGCGGTTGATGATTGTCATTTCCCCGAGGGGATTTCTTCGCTCGCGTTCCTTCTCGCTTGGTTTTCTAATGATTCACGCAACGCTTCGCGGTTCAAAACTCCTCGGTGTCTCCGTTGTCTTGCTGTTTTGTGGACAGGCCCTCGCGGAGGAGTCTCCGTTGCGACTGGAGATTCGCGACGCCGAGACCTCTGAGTTGATCCCGGCTCGCGTCTATCTCACAGGCAACGATGGCACTCCCTATTACTTCGAGTCGTCGTCCCCAGACGGTTCGGCGGTCCGGTATGAAAAACAGAATTGGATCAACAAGGACTCCGTGGAGTACCACACCACGGTCTCAGCGCATCCCTGTGTCGCAAAAGTTCCTCCCGGTGCGTATGTCCTGACGGTCGAACGGGGCAAGACCTTCCGCCCCCAGAAGGTGACCCTGGAGATCGGCAACTCCGCGAAGGAACTCGTCGTCCAACTCCAGCGTTGGGCGAACCCCGCGGAGCGCGGGTGGTACTCCGGGGATACCCACATCCATCGGACGATTGATGAGTTGAAGAATGTCGTCCTCGCGGAGGATTTGAACGTCGTTTTCCCATTGACGTCGTGGGTCACGCTGTCGGACACGCCGCCTTCCTCGGGAGACAAGAGCCTGTCGGGCGACATTCCAGAGGAGTTAGTCCAGGTCGATGAGACGCACGTCATTTGGCCCCGGAACACTGAGTACGAAATCTTTCAAGTCAATCGTCAGCGGCACACGTTGGGGGCTTTGTTTGTGCTCGGGCATGAAGGGACCTTGCAGCAGACGGTCCCCCCCTGGCGTCCTGTTGTTGAAGCGGCCCGTCGCAACGATCCCAACGTGTTGTTTGACATGGACAAGCTCGACTGGCCGTTTGCGATGGTTCTGCCCGTTCTTGCTCCCGACTCCACATACGAACTCACCAATAATCATCTTTGGCGGACGGAATTCGCGTTCCGAAATTGGAACACTCGCGCCCCGGCCTACATACAGCCACCGTTCGGGGCAGGGCAGGGGGGAGAGCGGCAATGGCTCGACTACACGCTGGGAATGTATGGCACGCTGCTCAACTGCGGCTTCCGGTTGCCCCCATCGGCAGGAACGGCGAACGGCGTCCACCCCGTTCCCGCCGGGTTCGGCCGCGTTTACGTCCATCTTCCCGAGGGTTTTTCTTACAAAACCTGGGTGAAAGGACTTCAGAAAGGACGATCGTTCGTGACGACAGGACCGATGTTGTATGCCACGGCCGATTCGCACGATCCCGGGTACGAGTTCAATCTTGTCGCTGCCGAAGCCGTCCTCAAGAAGATCCCCATCGAATTGGAAATCCTGTCCGAGCAGCCACTTTCCTATGGGGAAATCGTGATCAACGGCCGTCCTGACCATTTGCTCCGTCCGCAGAATCAAAAGACGGAGACCGGGGCGTATCGCAGCCAGATTCGGCACGACATTGAAGTCACTCACTCGGGATGGTTCGCCGTCCGCTTTTTCGAAGAACGACCGGATGGTCGCATTCGGTTTGCCCACACCGCCCCCTGGTATGTCACAGTGGATGGCGAGCCTGTTCGCCCCCGATACGAGGAGAAGGAGTATCTGATCGAACGGATGGAAAACGAAATTGAGCGGAGCGAGGGGATTGTCTCCGCTGAAGGAATGGCCGAGTATCGCGAAGCACTCGATTTCTATCGGGCGCTGGAGACGGTCGACGACTCTGCGAAGGTGGAACGCAACGCTCGCGAACTGGCTGACGAGAACCGCGATCGCTGGTTCAAAAACATGGTCATTGACCACGGCTTCAACACCGAAGACGTGCGAATGGCGACCGGCTTGCCGTATGCCATCGCGGATTCGATCGTCCGGGAGTACAGCACGCTCGGAGACTACCAAGAAGACGAGACTCCTGAACTCCGAATTCTTCCTTATCCTGGAGGGCGGCATCCGCGAAAAGGGTTTCTGGATGGAGCGATCGCTCCCCAGCGCGAGACAAAAGTCAGCATCTTCCCCCCGTGGAAAGATGGTGGCTATGTAGTGGTCGATGTCCCTGAAGCCATCTTCTCCAATCTGGGGCTGACCTATCTCGCGCACACACACATCCCGACGATCTGGTCAGCAAAAGGCGTTGAGCTTTCCCCGCTGGAATGGGACGAAGAGGCCGATGGTTCTCTGGCCTTCGAACGGACTCTTCCCAACGGCATCCGGTTTGGGAGCACCGTCTTCAAAGAAGATGGCGCCGTGCAGATGAAAATGAAACTGACCAACGGGACCAACGAACCGTTGACCGGGCTGCGGTCGCAAGTTTGTGTGATGCTCAAAGGGGCTCCTGGCTTCAACGTCCAGCAGACGCTCCCCACGATCATTGAAGAGCCGCTCGTGGCGATCAAATCGCAGACCGAGAACAGATGGATCATCACAGCCTGGACGCCTTGCAATCGAGCCTGGAAGAATCCTCCGGTTCCCTGCATCCATTCCGATCCGATCTTTCCCGACTGTCCGCCGGGGGAGACTGTCGAAGTCGAAGGGCGGATGTGGTTCTACGAGGGAAATGAGAACGAGTCGGAGATTGACCGGCTTCAACGGCAGTTTCCGCCGAAAGGGAATTCGTGAGGAATGACCGATCAATTCGTGTCTCGGCTTCGCGGCGAGTGGGTAGCTGATCGTGGCTAAATGACCGATTCTGATTTTTGGACACTTCTTTGGAAGAAATCCGAAATTCGAAGAATCAAGGACCAAACAAATTCGAAATCATAAACTCAAAAGGACAAAAGGTTTCGTCGCGAATGCCTTGGGATTTCTCTGCCGAAACGCAATTTGTTTGCTCAATTGGAAATTCGGAATTTCGGATTTGTTTGAGATTTGGAATTTGAGTTTTCGAATTTCTCTGCGTTTGAGCACCCAACGATCACGCTCGGTCATTTAGGAAAAACAGATGAGGGCGAATGCTTCTTGCGACGGCACTGGGCATGCCCCTATCAACTACCCACTATTGGCTTTACGGGAAACCATCCCACATGAAGGGTCCTGAAATCTTCGAGAACGCGACAGTTACCTCCAGGTCACTCCTAAAAATTCCCGTGATACCGGCCTTGGAATTTCGCCGGATGGGGGAGCGCTCTCGGACATGGAGAGCAATCCGACTCCCGTTGCCGTCTGCTGACGACTTAGGACTTCTGGCATGGACACCGCTTCGGTGACTGAACAACCCGTTCTCGCGGTGATCCCTGACGATGGGGTTCGCATCGTCACAGTCGGTCTCGCAGTCGCCATCGGAGTGGCCTACGGAATCCTCCATTGGCTCAATAAGCGGAGTTCCGAGGAAAGCCGCGTTGGAGCCATCATCCGGCATCACTGGCAGCCCGGAGCGTGGATTCTCGGGATCCTTCTGGTGACCCTGGCCTTACCCAAATACTTCACCATCGTCGCAATCACGGCGCTTAGTCTGTTGTGCTTTCGCGAATTCTCACGAACAACGGGTGTCTTTCGAGAAAAGACGATCTGTGCCGTGGCGACGCTGGGAATCCTGCTGTTGAACTTCGCGGCGATCGACAATTACTCCCGGCTGTTCTTCGCAGGCGGGGCGCTGACCGTGGCCCTGCTGACAGTCTGCACGATTCCCTTCGATAAGCCGAAAGGCTACATCCAGCGAACAGCTCTGGGGACAATGGGCTTCCTCCTGTTTGGTTACAGTCTGGGCTATGTCTCCCTGCTCTGTAACACCCCTCATTCCCGATTACTCATCCTGTTTTTGCTGGTGGCGGTCACCTTGAACGATATGCTGGTGTTTCTCTTCTCCGCCGTGGGACCGAAGTCATGGCTCCTGCCACATACGAGTTTGGGAAGAACGCGGATTGGAGCCTTGGGAGCACTTGTGGTGACAACGGTCCTGACCTGTTTCTCCGGAATGGTTCTCTTCGACGGCACTCCGCTGGCGGCTCTGGTTCCGTTGTTGATTCTCGGTGTCGGCATCAGCGTCCTCGGACAGCTCGGGGACTTGCTGGTCGCCGCCATCAAACGGGACGTCGGAATTCCGGAGACCCGTCCCAATAGCCCCAATCGCGGGGGACTGCTGGAGCGATTCGACAGCCTGATTCTCGTGGCCCCGGCGTATGTCCACTTTCTCTCATTGATGCTCGGGCCGATCGGCAGTGACCTGCCCCAGCGCGTCATCACCGGAGGGGGGCCATGAACGACTGGGACATGCAACCCGCAAAGGACCTCCACCTCACCGGGATTGAACGCTCGCGGAGTTATGTGCGCGAAGCCGGACTGTCGGAGAGCCTCATTCGCTGGTGTTGGCTGTGTGGACTGAGAAACTGGTTTTGCCGCTGGAATGGGCTCAAGATCGAGGGTCTTGAGAACCTGCCGAGCGAACCGCCGTATGTGCTCATTGCGAACCACGCCAGCCATCTGGATGCGTTGGTGATGGCGAGCATCGTCCCGCGACAACATCGAGACCGAATGTTTGCTCTTGCGGCGGCGGATGTCTTCTTCGAGAACCCGCTCACGGCCGCTTTCGCCGCGTCCGTTGTCAATGCCCTTCCCGTCTGGCGGAAGGGGAATCAGCAGGTCGGACTCAAACAGATGCGGGAACGCCTGCAAGATGAGAAAAGCATCTACATTCTTTTTCCAGAAGGCGCACGCACCCGGGATGGCAATCTGCTCCCCTTTAAGCCGGGAATCGGGATGCTCCTCGCGGAGACGGGAACACCCATTCTCCCGTGTTACCTGAATGGAACATTCGAGTCGTTGCCCGCTCATCAGAAGTTCCCCTCGCGACATCCGATCACGGTCACGGTGGGACAGTCCATCGACTCAAAGCAATTCCAAAACCGAAAAGCTGGCTGGGTCGAACTGGCAAATACGCTCAAAGAAACGATTCAAGAGATGAGCGGAAAACCGGCCCCGGAGGGGCTCGGCTAAACGTTCAACTCGCGCGACGTCTTTCATCGCTCGTCGGTGATCCAGATTGCATCGACGATGTTGGCGTCGTGGCCGTTTCCGGTGGCGTCGTACAGGGTATCGCCGGCCCCTTCATCAAACTGGTAGACCGCAAGAGCGTTTGCGTCCGGTTCCAGCATGAATGGGGGCGTAAACTCTTCAGGGTAGCGGACGCCGCGTGAGATGCGAACAGCGTAGATGTGGCCGTCGAAAAATCGATTGTTCTGATCCGTTGGAAGTCGTTCGCGGGGAACGCCGCCGATATAGAGGCCTCCATGTGTTTCGGGGAGAGTGAATGGAATCGGACTGGTCGGGACGGCGGTCCCATTCACATAAAGCCGGAGAGCGCTTCCATCCCAGATTCCGGCGACGTGAAAGATCTGATCGGGACGCATGCGGTCGTCGGAGGCGAGCAGTAAGGATTGTCCCTCGTGGAGCCGACTGATTCCAAAGCGACCCTCGTGCGACAGGAACAGAGCCATCCACTCGGGCCCCAGCCAGGAGAGAATATTCGAGGTCTGAGCGGTGCGGTAGGAGACGACCGCTTCGAGCGTCACGGGTTGCGTGGGGTCGGGGACCAGACTCGGGGTCGCTGCGTAGCTGGACCAACCGTTGAACTGAAGCGATGGTCCGGTTTTCCATGCCGTCGAAGGTGAGGGCGGAGGCTGAGTGGTTTGGCCGGCGTCAACGTTGCCGTCATTGTCTGCCCCGTTGTCTGGATCCGGCGACGGGAACCACGGCCAGATCGCCAGTCCCAGCACGAAGATTCCGACGGCTACGCCAGCGATGATCTGGCGCCTGGGAACGATGCCTGGAATCTTCTGTTTGGTTTTCCGTTGAGGGAGAGGCGGTTCCTGAAGCTCTGGGAACCCTTCGTTCATTGCGGCGGGAGCGGAGGGTTCGTCGGGACGTTGGGAACCTCGGGAGAGTCGCGAAGAGGGACTTTTTTGTTGCCACGCTTCAATCGCTTGCGCAACTTCCGCCATGGAGGAGAAACGTTCATCAGGACGTTTGGCGACCATCTTCTCGAAGATCTCGACGAGTCCCGCCAGTTGATCGTCAGGTAACGCGCGACGAAGTTCGGGAATCGGCTCATGAACATGGGCCAGGATCGTGTCGACGACCGTGTCTCCGCGGTAGGCGGGGCGGCCCGTCAGCAGGAAATAGAGCGTGCATCCCAGGCTATAGATATCGGATCGGGCGTCAGCGTTCTTTGTGTTCCGGGCTTGTTCCGGAGACATGTAGGCGGCCGTCCCGATAACCATCCCCGAGGCGGTCAAGTCGCTGGAGTCCTGAGG
>JAGQQQ010000199.1 GCA_020426125.1 Planctomycetaceae bacterium | reverse complement strand
GAGTGGTCTTCGCGGAAAGTTGTACGGCCGGCCAGGTGTCGGCGAGTTTGTCGGCCATCCCAGGGATTTCGGAATTTCTGTGTGGGAGTGCCGTCACCTATCGCAACGGCACGAAGGCCGCCTGGTTAGGGATTTCCTCAGACCTTTTAGACGATCCCGAGGTCGGACCCGTCAGTGCCATCGTCGCGGAGCAAATGTGTCGGGGCGCGCTCGACCGGACTCCCGAGGCGGATATCGCCGTGTCCGTGACGGGCCATCTCGGCCCGGGAGCCCCAGCGGGGTTCGATGGTTTGATCTTCATCGGGACAGTCCGCAGATCTCCTCCATTGCTTACTTCCATCAAATCTCGGCTGACCGACGCTTGTGGCCCCGGGGAGACACTCCGTCGAAGCCGTCAATGGGAGGCTGTCGCTCTGGTCTTCTCCGAACTTCTCAGACTGCTTCGCGAACCATCTACCTGAGGGGAAATCTCGGGAAGCGGCCCCCCAGAGGCGATGAGTTTCCAAAAAACAACATGTTCGATCAGTCGGATCGGCAGTCACGAAGTAAGCTTTCGAGGAGTCTCTCCACTTGCCACGCCCGAAATCTCTCACAAACTCCTGATTGCCATGGCCGACGCATTCCCAAACTCAGCGAACACGGAAGACTGGGATCTCCTTCTTCAGGAAAAAGATGACCTGATCGAAGCATTGACCTCGCAGTTGGAACAGACCGTCGAACAGTTGGACCGCCTGAAGCGGATGGGTGCCGACAAAGGGGGATCGGTCAGCCGGGGCGGTGGGGGCGGTTCCATGAGCCTCGAACTGATTGACCGCCTGGATGCGATGCTTTCGCAATGGGAAGAAACGCAGCCGCATGAGTTGCTGCTGGCCATTGATCAGAAGCTCGCGGATGGCGGGGGAATCCCGGCCGTGTTGACTCGCCCCGAGGATCCTCGCGTCAGCGAGCGTCCCATGGAAAAGCCGAAGGGGCGTTCCGTCGAAACATTAGTCGCGGCGTCGCCAAAAGCGGAGAAGCCAGCGGAGGAAGAGGATTTCTGGGCTGCGGCGAAAGCCCGACTCATGGGACTGTCTGATTCCTCGGACCAAGACGGCGAAAGTTCCCCCTCAGACACGCAGACGCAGTCGGACGAACCACGAAAAGAGCGAGAAAATCCCCATCTCCCGGAAGCCAGCGGGAAACATGTCCTCGATGAAGAGGATGACTTAGATGGCCCGGCTCCCGTTGAACGTTCCCTCGGACTCTCGGGGATTCTCGAATTTCCCCGTCAACCCCCGGAAGATGTTCCGGACGACGCATCTCTGGAGAAATGGCAGGAAGCAGTAGTCGAACGCGATGACTACATTCGTTACCTCACCGGGAAAGTGCGGGAGTTGCACGAACAGAATCAACATCGAATTCCATGGGGCGACATCCAAACTGACGCCAAGAAGTTACGAAACGCCATGGAAGTTGTGTCGCAGGCTCTGGTCGACCGACTCAAAGAGGGAGAGATCGCTCTGGAAATGGAACGCAAGGAACTGAGCCGTGAAAGGGTCAAATTGTTCCAGATCAAAGCGGATTTGGAACGCCAGATCATGAAACTCGGCCAGCAGCAAGCGGCCTCTGCGCGAACTCCCGCCCCATCTCGAGTCGCAAACGAGGAACCCAGTGAGAAACCGAAGCCTGATCTGCAAAGCCGCTGGAATCGGTTTCTCACAAAAGAACAGAAGTAGTCCCCGGAAGAGAAGTCATTCTCTGCGAGGCACGGTTGTCTGAAGCACGCGCAACGGAATTCACTCCGTTGCCGCTGCTTTCATTTCTGTTCACTTGAACTCTTGGAATCTTGAACTCTTCGGATTGAAGCAGCCGTTGGTTGATTCTTCAACGGCCTGCCGGAAACCATTCGTGCGATCATCCCCCATCAACTCCTGAAACTCCTCGCCAAGGTTCGGCTCGGGAGGAATCAGGTCGATGGAGAGAAGGCGTTGGAACGCCCCTTTCCTCCGGCTCGTTTCAACGCACTGACCATCCATTGGGGCATCGCCGACTTCACTAGTGGCTTCCAGGAGTCGCAGACCGACCTGCGGACGGCAATCGCTCGGACGGCATGGACCGCGCTTTGAACCCGATGTCCATGTCCGAGATGTTCTGTTGCGAGCCAGTCATACGCCTGGGCAAACAGTGACTGCTTTTCCTCCGGCGACAGGCTTGCTTGTCCCGAATGGTTCGCCAACTCCTCCTGAATTGTGCGGAGGTAAGATTGCGCGAAGGTCAGATTGTTCTGCCGGTTCGTAATCTGATCGCCGTTTCCGACGCGATACAGGATCGACGGGACATCGATGAACCCGACATTTCCCAGCCGGCAAGTGGCGAGGTGATATTTGAAGTCCTCCCCTCCGCGTCGCATGGACGTATCGAAGAGGCCGACTTTCCTCGCCCACTCGGTTCTCAGCAACACAGTCGGAGTATGCACCAGGTTGCCGAAAAACATCGTGGAATAAATGTCGCCGATGGCGGTCATAGCGTCCGCGTAACGCTCGGAAGCGTTTGGAACAATCTCCCCGAATTGTTGAAAGGACTGGAATGGGCTTCCAGTGGGGAGACGCCGATACGCGTGGTACATCGTCTTCAAAAAATTGGTCTGAAAGGGGGTTCCGTCAGGATGGATCGCATCCATGTTGGTCCAGACCATCCCCACGTCGTCGCGGGCCTGAAACAACTGCAATTGGAGTTCCAGTTTCCATGGCTGCCAGACATCGTCGGAATCCAGAAACGCGATGAAGTTGCCACTCGCCGCTTCAAGAGCGCGATTCCTCGCGGCGGAAACACCGGCATTCTCCTGAAAGAGGTATTTGACCCGATCGTCTTGCTCCACGAGTTCGTTGACAAGATCCCGTGTGGCATCCGTTGACCCGTCATCCACCACCAAGACTTCGAGGTCCATCCAAGTTTGGTTCAACGCGCTTTGAATCGCTTCTCCCAGAAACAGGGCTCGGTTGTAGGTTGGCAACACAATCGAAACGCGGGACATGTCAGAATTCCAAGATTTGTTCGAAGTCTCATTGACGAACATACAGAAGAAGGCAAAACCATGCTTCGCTTTTTTGGAACCTTTCGGTGATTGTAATATTCGAAATATGCGGAAAGCGGGTCGTTCCAGATTGTCGCGTTCAATCAACACGCGACTGCCGCGACATCATGCAGGGAATCAGTTTGACGGATCGAAATGCTCCGGCGACAATTAGACAAACACAGCCCACACGACTCGATTGGTCCCTCTCTTAAGGTGGCAATTTCATGCAACGCGTCCCGATCTTGGTTTTCGCACTGTTGACTGGCCTCATTGGTGTTTCGATTTCGCCGGGGGCGGAGGAGCCGTCAGTGGCGACAGACCGCGTTGATCAGTCCGTCCATCGCGGAGTGGACTATCTCAAGTCCACTCAACTTGATGATGGAAGCTGGACGGATTCCAAGGCTGTGGGGATTTCCGCGTTGTGCCTCCACTCCCTGCTCGTCAGTGGAGTCGAGGAAGACGACCCGGCCGTGAAAAAAGGACTTTCCTATCTGACCTCGCATGTCAAACCCGATGGAGGTATCTACCACACCGATTCCAAGCACCGGAATTACGAGACCTGCATCAGTATCATGGCACTTCTCTCCGCCAACCGCGGGCAAGAAGATCGCAAGACTATCGACAACGCCGTCGCATTTGTGAAAAAGCTGCAATGGGACGAGGAAGAAGTCCAGGAATTGTCCCATCCATCGTACGGTGGTTCCGGATACGGAAGTCATTCCCGACCGGACTTATCAAACACCACGTTTTTCCTGGAAGCCCTGCGGTCCGCTGGGGTGTCCGCATCGGACCCGGCCGTTCAGAAGGCATTAATCTTCGTCTCCCGGTGCCAGAACCGCGAAAGCGAACACAATCGGACCGAGTTCGCGGGGAAGGTCAACGACGGGGGGTTCTATTACACCCCCGCCGCAGGGGGAACGTCCCAAGCCGGAGCCAATGACGATGGCGGTCTCCGCTCGTATGCGAGCATGACCTACGCGGGTCTCAAAAGCATGATCTATGCGGGATTGACGCCTGATGATCCTCGTGTCCAAGCGGCCCAGGAGTGGATCGAACAGCACTACACGCTCAACGAGAACCCTGGTCTCGACCAGCAAGGGTTATTCTATTATTACCAAACTTTCGGCAAGACGCTCGACATTCTGGGCGAAGACCGTTTCGAGGACGCAAACGGAAAAACCCATGACTGGCGTCGCGATCTCGCGACGGCGCTCATATCCCGGCAAAAGGCCAACGGGAGTTGGACCAACGAGGTGGAACGCTGGTACGAGGGGAATCCCGATCTGGCAACCGCCTACTCGCTCATGGCGCTTGCTTACACTCATGAGTAGCGTCTCCCTGCCGAAATCGGTGGCGACGTGGATCGCGGTGAGGTGAGTCATCGAGAGGAAGGCGAATTTCTTCGCGGATTTCCCCAGCGACGACGTATTGAGATGTGAGAAACCATGGGTGCGGATACCGTCAGGACGTGCCCAAGGAGTTTTTCTCTCAATCCCACCGAGCCTATCGATGTACGCGTTTTCTCGAACCGAGTTGATCGTCGTTGTTGCCACGATTTCCCTGTTGATCGCCCTGCTGGTTCCCGCCGTTCACAACGCCCGCGAAGCGGCACGGCGAAATCAATTTCGCAACTCGCTCAAAAACGTCGGGTTGGCGTTCTACAACTATTACGACACCCATCGAGTTCTTCCCCCGGGCGGCATCGTCGATATCGGTGGCCGGGGGCATCATGGTTGGTTCACGCAACTGTTGCCCTACCTCGAAGCCAGTCCGCTGTATTCGCAAATCGATTTCGATCAGCCTTGGGACCATCCAGTGAATCGAGCACGATTCCGGGGCGTCTATTCCTGCGCGGTCAAACCGGATTGGACTCCCCAGACGGATGAGAACGGTTTTGGCCTGATTCACTTTCGAGCGAACGCCGAATGTCTGTCGGCGAACTCGTCGCGAAGTTTTGAACAACTCGAAGCGAAACGCGATGAGACATGGCTCGTCGGTGAGTTGAAACAGGATTTTGTTCCGTGGGGATCACCGTGGAACTTTTCTCGTTTCGATGGTGACTTCACGCGTCCTCAAACCCCTTTCGGTTCCCAGTGGCGGGTCAATGGAAAGGCGGGGGGACACTTCGTTCTCGGTGACGGCAGCGTGCGGTTTCTCAACGAGTCGGCGGTTCCGTTTTTGGCGAGATCGCAGGTTCGACACTGAGCGGCCTCACGATGGGACCCAACCAGATTGCCGTTTGGACCGGGCGGTTGCGACGTGTGATTCTCCCGTTGTGAATTCGCGGGAAAACAGATGGTCCCTCAACGCGACGAGATTTTTGAAATTCATCGAACTTCAAAGGTGGCAAAGGGACTCGCCATTCGTAACATGGGCGAAGCGGGAGTGGAGGCCCGTCTGATTCAGTTTCGCGGCGTCAGTTCCGGGGCAACCGCAGATGCGCCGCTTGGTGTGATTGAATGGCGGAGCGGGAAGAATATGGGAAATCATGGGTGGGCGTTGGGGGCATTGGTATGTCTGTTCCTCTTGCAAGGGTGCGGACGTCACCAAGCCGTCGAATTGGAATTTCAGAACGAAGGACGAGCGCAAGCACTGCTGATCTCGGAAGTCGCGGCGTCTCAAGAGCCTCACAAGCTCGTTAAGTGTCCGTTGGCGATTCGGAATCCCACGAAAGAAGATTTTCAGGTCACCCTCCTGAAAACGGGGTGCTCTTGCTACGGAGTTCTCGTGAACGGAACACCCTTGGAAAAAGGAAAACCATTCACCGTGAAGCCAGGGGAAGCGTACCAATTTGACATCTCCGCACTCGCGGCGCGAGCCCAGACGGAAAAAGAGTACCGGGCGAGTTTCCAGATTGAATCCGCGCGGGAAAAACCTCGCCAAGTTTCAGCAACCTGTGTCGTCAATGTTTACCAGGACATCCGATTGGCTCCGATGGTGGTGAGCAGTTCCTGGGAACCTGGGAACCAAAGCAAGGAACTGCGAAAGCTCGTCGTGGAACATGTTTACCGGTCTGAACAACCGACGCGTGAACCACCCAAGTTTGATCGGTTGCCGGCCTTCGTTTCTGTTAACCAACCGACCTTGCTGGGAGAGCCGGAGCAACTCGATACGGGGCTCTGGAGAAACTCTTGGGAAGTCGAATTGACGCTGCAACTCGATGAGGCGGTCAATAATTTTCGGTCTCCGCAAACATTCGACGTTTCGTTCTCCGGCTCAAATCCTGATCAGCAAACCACAGCTCAGGGGCAGCTTCTGGTCGAAAAAAGCCAACCTTTGCTCTATGCGACGCGGCTCCACTTTGGAACCTTCGCCGTGGGTCAAAAGCAGCAACGGCGGATGTTGGTGACCAGTCGGAACCAGTCGGATTTCACCTTACATGTACGGGATGGAGACCTTCCCGAAGGAGTCAGCGTTTCGTTGAGTGAAGAGCCCGAAACGCGGCAATGGCTGACGTTCTCCATGGAATTTGAGGAGGAAAGGGATTTCGAGGAGAGCGTGAGAATACAGACCAGCCGTCCAGACCAGCCGGAACTGGAAATCCTGCTTCAAGGACGTACTCAAGTCGTCAAACCTCGATGAATCCTGGTCTTTCGTTCGCCTTGTTGGGCAACAAAAATCCCCCCGGAAGACATATTTGCCTGCCGGAGGGGGGAATAGACTCTGTCGACGGGTTTCACCGCCCGAATAGGCTCCCCGGATCGCGATTCGGGTTTGACGGGGCAATGGGAGGGGTGCCGACTGTGCCAGGGTTTGTGGGTTTGAGCGTCGTTGTGGGATTTCCCCCATGGAACATTTGCCGCGCCCCCGGCTTTTCTGATTCAAGTTTGAAGGTTGCCTTGGCAGGAGACGGGGTTTGGTTGAACTGTTGGTTGGAATTTCCATTCTGCGTGGCGACCCCGCCAAAGGCGAAAGGCGCGGCCGGCGAGGCGATCGGTGTAAACTCCACCCAAGCGTAGAGGAGACCCTGTCCCGGACGCCAGAACTCGATCGCGGCTTCGCGATTCGGCCCGATCTCTGTCTTCGCGTTTTCCAGTTCGAACGAGGTTCGAAGACGCCGAATGTTGACGCCATCGACGGTTGCCCGAAGGAGGACATCCCCTGTGAAGAGGCGGCCCTCGGCCGAGTAACCGGGAATCGTGCTCGTGACTTCCATACCTCCCATATTAGGCGTCGCGTAAATCCCCAACAGCAAACCAGAGGGGACATTGCTGAAATCATTGCCGCGAACCGTCTGAACAAGGATGAGCACGGCAAACAGGCTGGCGAGGAGTGAGCGTTTCATGGGGATGGCGTCCGTCTTGGGGGAGTGTGTGGGTGACTCATGTCGAACTCATGCCGGAACGAGAATGCATGATCGAGGCCAATCGCCCTTTTTTTCTTCAAGACACGCTTAGGTGTTGTTGTAACAACACCTTACGTGATATCCCGAAGATCGGGAACTCCGGGAAAAGCGCCATCAATACAACTTGCATGTAGTCACACTTGCGTCACCCTGGAGTGTCATTCTGAACTCGCCCAGGTGGGCCGGGGATGTCTGAATCTGGAAACCATCGAGCCGAAGGTTCGGCTGGGGATTTTCGACCCGAATCCCAACTTGACCGGGCTGGATTGCTCCGCCGGATCGTCATCTCGCTCGATGGGACGGCTTCTGAAAGAAATGCGGCCCTCGAGGAAAACTGCGAGGGCCGCATCGATTCCGTTTTTCGGAACTTGGTCATCCTACGCTTGAAAGACCAAATCGGTATCGCCATCGCTATCAAGTCCATAGCGGACGACGGGGTAAGGCAGGGTGGTGTCCCGAACAAATACCTCCAACTCCCCATCGCCATCGACATCGGCGGTCGCCAGGAAGGAGCCTCGAGTCACGATCAGGTCCAGGTCTCCGTCGCTGTCGAGGCTAAACT
>JAGQQQ010000198.1 GCA_020426125.1 Planctomycetaceae bacterium | reverse complement strand
TCGGCTGGTCCTGATGGAGGACCATTTGCAGGCCGTGTTCGATGTCCCAGTCGACATCCCAGCCGATCCCGATCGTGGCGAGGCCGTCAACCATCTCCGTCGTCATCGTCAGTCCATCAAATCGAACGAATTCCGAAATCTCGTCAAGCGAGAAGACCTCATTGTGCTGGGGAGATTGGCCGATCGCCTCAAAAACGGCCGGCTCCTTTTTCCGTAGATGGGAGACATAGTTCACAAGTTCCCGGCAGATGTTCTCACAGACTTCCGCTTCGCGATCAATGAACCCTCGATAAGTCTCCACTTGGCAATCGTTCGGTTTGTTCGCTCCCGGTTCGAGAGCGATACCAACTTCGAAGACTCCCAGGGACTGAAGCGCCGCGAGAACGTCAAAGTTCCGGCAAATCTTTGCCAGTCCTTCCGGTTGGTCGTGCCACTGCTTGACCAGTTTCCGGTGTCCCGGTTCGAGATCGCCGAGGAGTTGACTGGAATGGTCGAGCCAAAACGGTTTCAAGCCGGGAAATTGCCGAAAGCACAGAAGTTCCTCCCCCGTTTGATCGGGAATTAATCGGCCGAAGACGGGATGTTGGATCGGATGACGCTGCGGTGTTTTCGGCATGATAGGGATCGGGAACGTCGGGGCGCTCAAGTTGAATTCACTGGATCATCGCACAAGGAGAAGTCACGGCGAATTCAACGATCTGATAGGAATCGGGATGACATGTTATGATAGCGAAACTCCTCGCAAAAACATGACCCCTATTCGCGTATTGGGGTCACGGAATCGCCCGGCGTCCGAGGATGACGCTTGTCGCGTCTCCCCGTATCATTTCCCAATTCCGTTTCCGGTGATACAAATCTTGGAGCCGAAACGGCTTCCTCAAGCTGAGCAAAAGAGAACGCATGTCCGAATCCGTTACCGACAAGGATCAGGAACGAATCTTCGAGGCTCTGTACGCTGGAAAAAAAATCGAAGCGATCAAAATCTACCGGGAATGCACCGGGAAGGGCCTGAAGGATGCCAAGGACTTCATCGACGCTCTCCATTCGCGTTTACGGGATGAAACCCCGGAGAAGTTTTCCGAATCTTCCGGTGTCGGGTGTGGAACCGGCGTGCTACTTCTCTGCGGAGTGGTGATCATCGCGGCTCTGGGGGCAAGCATGGTTGTCTGAGTTCGGCCGTTTGTCCATGATCCGCTCTGTAGAAAAGAGTCCCACGAGTCTTGGGGAGATTTCGTATGCGCGGTCCGTTTCGTTTCTCATTTCCTGCTTTCCTGGGGCTGTTCATGGTCGCATCCCTCGCGCACGCCGAGGACCGTTTTGACATCGTCATCCAAAATGGAAAGATCGTTGACGGCACCGGAGCCCCTTGGTACTTCGGGGATATCGCCATCGACGACGGGAAGATCGTCCGTATCGGCAACGTCTCGGCGGATTTGGGAGAGAAGGTCGTTGACGCCGCCGGGCTTGTCGTCGCGCCAGGGTTCATCGACATGATGGGGCAGACGGCCCAACCAATGTTGGAGAACCCCAAGACCGCGATCAACCTGCTCACGCAGGGGATTACGACCATCAACGCGGGAGAAGGGCATTCGTCGGCTCCGTTGAGCGACGAGGAAGGCAAGCGGTTCGGGTGGACGACGATGCGAGAATATTTCGCCATCGTTGACATGACCGGTCTTCCGGTGAATGTCGTGCAGACGGTCGGACACACACAGGTCCGACGCCTGGTTCTGGGGGAGATCGACCGCCGCCCCAGCCCGGAAGAGCTTGAACAGATGCAGGGCTATGTCCGCGAGGCGATGGAAGCGGGAGCGATTGGCGTTTCGACGGCGCTGATCTACCCGCCCGCCGTTTATGCCGCCCCCGAGGAGATCGCCGCCCTGGTTTCTGTCGCTGGAGAATACGGGGGAAGGTACTACACACACATGCGGAATGAGGGAGATCGGTTGCTTGAAGCGATCGATGAAGCCCTCGAGATCGGGGCGACCGGGAAGGCTCCCGTCCATATCTTCCATCTCAAAGCCGCGGGCCGGAAGAATTGGGGGAAGATGCAGGAGGCCATCGCCCGAATCAAATCGGCTCGGGCGTCCGGCAATCCAGTGACCGCGGATATTTATCCGTACATTAACAATGGGCTTGGGATCGCAGCGATCGTTCCGCCGGAACACTTCGCGGAGGGGTTCGACAAGTTTCGCAACCGCCTGAAGAATCCCGAGTTTCGCGAGGCACTCAAACAGGAAATCAGGGAAACCAGTGACTGGGAAAACTGGTATCTCCACGTGGGCCAGGACTGGAACAAAATTATCATCGGACAAGCGGAGGATCCCCGGTATGCCGTCCACGCCGGCAAGAGCGTGGAGGAGATCGCCAAGGCGTGTGACGAGGATGTCTGGGAAACATTCTTCCACCTCGTAGAAACCGGAGCCTTCGCGTTGCCGGAGAGCATGACGGATGCCAATAAAGTCCTCGCCATGCAACAGGAATTTGTCTCCTTTTGTACCGATGTTGGCCCCAATTCGGGAGGCGAGATTGCCTTTCATCCAAGAGCCGCAGGATCATTCCCCAGAATGCTCTCGAAGTATGTCCGGGGTCTCGGGGCGATCTCCCTGGAACGCGCGATTGCCCAAGCCAGTGCCGCCGGCGCGAATGCCGTGATGGCGTATGATCGTGGCCGGATCGCCGAGGGTTTGGCCGCTGACATCATTGTCTTTGATTACGAAAACCTCACGGATAGGGCGACCTTCGATCAACCCAGTGCGCTGTCTGAGGGGATGAAACATGTCATCGTCAATGGCCGTCTCGTGCTGGAAGATGGCAAACAAACCGATGCCCGACCTGGGCGCGTTCTCCGCGGCCCGGGGTACAATCCGGCTTCGTCTCCGCACCACGTTTCCCAGGGCGAAACGCCAGAAGGACTGAGCGTCTATGACACATCGATCAAGCGATTTCTGAAGAAACACCGCGTTCCCGGTGTCTCCGTCGCGGTCACCGACGAGAGCCGGCTCGTGTTCGCCAAAGGATATGGCTACGCGGATCTGGAGAAGCAGCAGCCTGTCACTCCGTCGAGCCTGTTTCGAATCGCCAGTATTTCCAAGCCCATTACCGCCGTGGCGATCCTTCAATTGATCGAGCAGGGAAGACTCTCGCTGGACGATTCGGTCTACTCGATCTTGGATTACGAGACCGACATCGCTCAGGTGGGAGAGAAATTCGATCCCCGGTGCCGCGACATCACAATCCGCCATTTGTTGGAACACCGCGGGGGATGGGACCGCGATGTCTCATTCGACGCGATGTTTCGTTCCGTTGACTTTGCCAAGCAAGTCGGAGTCGCACCGCCGGCCGATCAGCAAACCGTCATTCGTGCGATGTTCTCGCAGAGCCTCGATTTTGATCCTGGCGAGAGATATGCCTACTCCAACTTTGGGTACTGTCTGCTGGGTCGGGTCATCGAAACGATCTCAGAACAACCCTACGAACACTACGTTCAAGAACACGTCCTCGCCCCAATTGGAATTCACAACATGGCCATCGGCGCAACACGACTCGATGGCCGACGTCCCAATGAGGTTCGTTATTACCACGGGGACGACGCGGAGTCCGTATTCGCGGAAGATGTCGGGAGGCGTGTCCCGTCTCCCTATGGAGCCTGGCATCTGGAGGCAATGGATTCACACGGCGGCTGGATCGCGTCGGCCGTCGATCTCGCCCGGTTCGCCGCGGCTTTCGATGATCTTGAGAACTGTCCGCTCCTCAAGTCAGAGACGATCGAGCGGATGTACGCCCGTCCGCCTGGGCTGGCAGGATTTGAGGAAGATGGAGCGGAAAAGGAACGGTATTATTCGCTCGGCTGGATTAATCGCGTTGTCGGCAAGGGCAAAGTGAATCACTGGCACACCGGTTCTCTGCCGGGAACGGCGACGATCCTGATCCGCCGCTACGATGGAAAAAACTTCGTTGCCCTGTTCAATACCCGCGTCAGCCCGGAAACAGGCCACTTGGGCCGGGAGTTCGACACGTTGCTCCACGAAATGGCCAACAGCGTCGACTCGTGGCCGGATCACGATTTATTCGAAGAGTTCGAATGACCATTCAAGTGTTTTTCGAGTCTCACTCTGTGACCTCCGCGCACCATGCGGGCCTGTTTTGCATTTCCAGCGTATCATGATTGCAGAGAAGGAATTATGGCTCATCCGAAAAAATCTGA
>JAGQQQ010000197.1 GCA_020426125.1 Planctomycetaceae bacterium | reverse complement strand
CCGAGATCGTCGCCCAGGCGGGCCGTTTCGGTTCGGTAACGATCTCCACCAACATGGCCGGCCGCGGAACCGACATTATTCTGGAAGACATCGTCAAAAAAGCGGGCGGACTGCATGTCATTGCGACGGAAATGCACACCTCGAAGCGAATCGACCGCCAGCTTGTCGGACGCTCCGCCCGACAAGGGGACCCAGGAAGTTTTCAGTTCTTCCTGTCCTTGCAAGACGAGTTGCTCACGGCACTCACCCCTGAGAAACGCCAATATTATCTGGAAACAGCTCGACCGAACAAAAATGGCGAACTCAGTTCGAACTGGTTGGGACTCTTCAAACGAACCCAGCGAATGCTGGAGAAGCTCCACACCAAACAGCGCAAGCGCTTGCTGAAATTCGAAAAGGAACAACGGAAGAAATACCGCAAACTGGGCCTTGATCCTTATCTCGAATTGGTCGACTCGTAAGGCGTTCGGCGAAAAGAAACTTCCCGGAAGGACAGGATTGCATCCTGTCAACAACAGGTGAGAAACCTGTTCTACATGGCTTGTTTGATCTGCTTTGATCCGCCGCACGCCGAAATTTCGGCGCGCGGACGTTCAACTTCTGTGCCTCAAACCTTGCCAATCACGGCGCACGGCATCTTCAAGTCATTGATTGAGGGACTATTGGCCGATCTTCAAAGACTCGACCTCAATGATTCGTGCCGTCGGCTTGGAGTGGTCCACAAACAAGGGCGTTGCACCGTCTGCGCGAGTCACGTTCCCAGCAGCATCCCTGACGTCCAGACGGATGTAGAGTTTCTGATTGATATCACTGGGAAGGGTAAACGTGTGCCGACCGGTGTTGGCCTGCCAGCCCGTGATCGCTTCCCAAGGGCCAGTCGGTTGGGCGGCGTAGTAGAGAGAGACGGGCCGGTCATCGAATTCCCGGTCTTGGGCCGTCCATTCGACAACGACCTGATTGTGTTCCCGTCCCTGTCCCTGGCGGATCGGAAGCAACCTCACGACCGGGGGAACGCGGTCCACGGAGACAGTCACATCTGGCGAATCTCCGGGTTGCGGGGGGGGAGTGACGAGACCCAGGCCGTTCACGATTCGGAACGAAAATCCGTATGTCCCGTCTTTGGGAACGGTGACCTGCATCGGCGACTGCCGGTCAGAATCCGTGCCATAGTGAAACCAGTGTTGGCCATTGTCCTCTGTAATGTAAAGTTGTACACTGCCGACACCCGACGGCCCGACTCCATCAACCTGATACCCCACTCGGAATGCGCGAGAGTTCACTAGGTAGTGGTCGTCCCGCCGATGTGCTCGGTTCTCAATGGCGAGAGCCGTCGGGAGAACGTTGTCTTGTTGCAGATCGGGAGGCTCGATCGGACGGGGAGGCAACGTAGGCTGCGTGGACGTGGAACTTGGAGCCTGACTAAGCTCTGGAGCCTCCCCGAATAATGGTTCCACTTCGTTCGCCGACGTGGTCTCAACAAAGCTAGGTCCGGGCGCTGCCAGGTCCAATCGCGCAACACGAGGTGCTCGCGACGCCGAGGGCTCTTTGTGACTCTCCGGAACCGACATTGGAGGGGGTTGCAGGATCCCTTCTCGTTCGGGAGCGCGGTCCTCGATCGGCAGTGCGAGATTCCCGAGGTCCCCAATTTCTTGGGGACGATCTGTTGCCGTATGAGTCGATTCACGGCGGATCCGTGGCGTCGCTTCCTTGAAGTCCCGACTCTGTTCCCGGGTCATTTGGATGGGCATAATCAACGGCAACGCATTCTCGAATCGCCGAGACTCCGCCATGCTTGGGCCCTGGGCCGGCGGCGAAATGACACTCGCCGAATTTTCAGCGACGACCGCACGCGAATGCGTCCCGGTCTCGGAAGCCATCTCTGATGATTCCCCCAGAAGAGTCTCAGGAGTTAGCACGGAGGACGGGGTCGCGGCGGACAAAGATTTGGAAATCGCAGTTCGTTCAATCTCGAGTTTCCGTTCGGTCGTCCGCTGATGACCGGCGAGATCCGCAATCGCACCACGGACTCTCACGGTTCCCTCGCCGGAAAAGGTCCAACTCGTCCGCCCGGATGGCGTCGCCTCAATCGCGACCGGATACCACGTCTCATCCCCCGGCTCCTGATATTCCAGCTTCAATGACGACAGGTCCAGATGTTCGTCTCGAAGCGACCAACTCAAAGACAATGTCTCGGGACTTTCCTCCGACAGGTCCAGGACCATCTCGGGAGGAATGGAATCGACGTGGACTTTCAAGCCGGGAGCATGCGGGCCAGCGGGATATTCGAGATTGTTCGACACCAGCGATTTGACGGAAAACCAGTATTCGCCGTCATTCGGCGCTTGGAAGGAGAAACGGGCCTTGGCCGGAGGGACCGACTCGGCCAGAGCCCAAGTTTCTCCATGATCCGTCGATACAAACAGCCGAATCTCTTCAGCTCCAAGTTGAGACAACTCCTGCTGATCGAATTGAAATGGGATTCGAAACTGCCGACTTTTCGAGAAAACCGGTGGAACGTCGCCATGAACTGGGGTCACCGCAAGCGCCATCGCCCCCACCGTCGCTGCGCACAGAGACCATCGGCCCCGGCAAAGCGAGAGAAGCAAGCGCAGGCTGTTACGGATCCTCGTCATGATCGGTACCGACCGGACCTGGAAATATCGAACGGATTTCGAATTCCGATTGCCGTGCCCCCCACGGCTCGAATTTGGAACGGCCCGTTTGGGTGCCCTGCAAGCGGCAGCGCAGACCAAACCGGGTGTCCCCCCTTAATCGATTTTATCGACCGTGTGTCATCTCGGACTTCATCCGAATATCATGGTTCTTCCGTAGCGGCGGATTGTCGGGATGCCCATTGGCCCCAGCATTCCATGGCGAATCGAGCGAGGATGGGAGTCATGAACAAAATTCGTGTGGGAATTATCGGGGCCGGGGGAATCGCGGCGAAACTTCATCTTCCGGAACTGGCGACCGTGCCGGACGCGGAAGTCACCGTCCTTGCCGGACGTCAGGAGTCGCGGCTCAAGACTCTGTGCGACAAGTTCCAGGTTCCCCGTTGGTCACATTCTTATGGAGAGGTCATCAACGATCCCGAGGTGGATGCGGTCGTCGTGGCCCTCCCCCATCCGCTGCACGTGAAGTATGGACTCCAGGCCCTCGCGGCGGGGAAACATGTTCACATGCAGAAGCCGCTAAGTACCTCACTGGAGGAGGCGGACGCATTTGTAGACGCCGTTGAGAAGAGTTCGCAAACAGTCCTCGCGTTGCCCTTTGTTGCTCGGCCGCATGTCCTCGCAGCGCGGCGGTTGGTCCAGTCCGGCAAAATAGGGACCGTCTCCTCGGCTCATGCCCGATTCAGCCATGGTGGGCCAGAGGTCTACTACGCGACCATTCAATCCATTCTCCAAGAAGACCCGGACGATGAACTTTGGTTCTTCGACGCGAAGCGGGCTGATGTCGGCGCGCTGTTTGATATGGGTGTCTACTCGATTGCCCATCTGGTCGGTGTTCTGGGGGCAGTGAAGTCCGTGACTTGTCTCTGCACGACGGTCGCCAAGCCCACGATTTTGGAAGACACAGCGTCACTCATTCTGGAATTCGAAAATGGGGCCTTGGGGACGGCCGAAACCGGTTGGTGCGACGGTGCCCGAACCTATGGATTCTCGATTCACGGCACCGATGGGAAACTGGTCAATCCCCCGCTCACCGGAGACCTTGTCCATTATCGCCCCAGTTCATTGGTCGATGAGGATGCGCCCCTGTTGGAAAGTGCCGTTGACTTGTCGGGCGAGATGAATGTCCACTCGCATCAGCACTGGATTGACTGTATCCAGTCCGGGGTCCAACCGGAAATCACGAACGTGCAGCATGCCCGCCACGTGACCGAGATCATGCTTAAAGGCCTCCAATCTTCGCGTGAACGTCGGACGATCGACATTGAGTCGCGAGTTTGAGAGAGCAGACTTTGGGACCGTCGCGCGATCGTATTTCGTCGTTTGCAGGTTCGCGTGACGAAGAGACAGCGGGCTGCCCCCTGCTCGTCCGTCGCATGAATCCATAAGGGAAATTTTCTAGAAATGATTCGATATCTCGTCCTGATAACCTCCGTCATCCTTCTCTTCCTGACAGCGACCAGTTCTATGAACTGCGTGCAGGCTGGTCCGCCGAATGTCCTGCTGGTGCTGTTCGATGATCTCGGCTACGGACAACCGCCGAGCTATCGAGCAGAGACGACATTTCGGATGCCGCACTTTGAGAGGTTGGTCACCGAGGGGATGCGGTTCACTCACGCCCACTCGGCGTCAGCGGTCTGTACCCCAACTCGCTATGGCCTACTCACAGGGCGGTCTCCGTTTCGAATCGGCCAATACGGCGTGCTGACGACTTATTCCGAACCCATTATTCCGTCTTCCCGACTCACAATGGCATCACTGTTGAAACAACGAGGTTATCACACTGCCTGTATCGGCAAATGGCATCTTGGACTCACTTGGGCCGACGGCAAACCGGGCGAGCAGAGCCGCGTTCCCGTCGGAAGTCGGCTGACGTCTGGACCGCTCGACTTGGGGTTTGATCACTTCTACGGCTTTACCCACGCCCGCAACATTGGCACGATCATCGAAGGGGACCGAGTGGTCGCCAATGTCGAGGCGGAGGAGAATCAACCATTGATGATTCGTAACGCCGTGAAATGGATTGAGAGCCAAGCTGATGGGGATGCTCCCTTTCTTCTGTATTTTCCCATGTGCCCTCCGCATACGCCGATTGCTCCCGCTCCCGAGTTCGTCGGCAAGAGTCAGGCCGAAGACAAAGTCGGCCAGGATCCGAAATATGGCGATTGGATTCTGCAGGGGGACGCGATGTTGGGGGAGTTGCTCGAAACTCTCGATCGGCTCCATTTGACGGAGAAGACACTGGTCATCGCCACGAGTGACAACGGAGCCGAACATCGGGCTTACCCGCCGCTAAGAGAGTCGAAACGGAGCATTTACGAAGGGGGGCATCGTGTCCCCTTCGTCGTGCGCTGGCCAGGGCATGTCACACCGAAAAGCGAGTTCGCACACGTCGTCTCACTTAACGATGTGTTCGCAACGATCGCGGAGATTGTGGATGTTGCCATTCCCGCAGATGCGGCGGAGGATAGTGTCAGTTTTCTTCCAGCACTACTCCAGGGAGAACCAAGCCGCGAATACTCGATTCACCAATCGATGAAAGGGGACCTGGCCCTCGTCGGGGATGAGTGGAAGCAG
>JAGQQQ010000196.1 GCA_020426125.1 Planctomycetaceae bacterium | reverse complement strand
CAACTGGTGCAGAGAACCGTTTGCAAATCTTCACCGGCTCGACCTTTGCGAGCGAGGGTCTCACTTTGGGAAGACGAACAAAGCGGACAGCAGGTCCGGTCCGCGAAGGTGTTTTCGTTGGATTTCATGAGGGCTTCCTGCCAGTCGTCAGATGACGCGGAACGGTCCTTCGTCCCAATTCAAGATGAAGCCTTTTATTGAATTTCGCCAAATGGCCGCAATACGAAAATCATCGAGACAGCCTGGGGGTGATGGGCAAGAGAGGGTGTCCAGGTTCAGGTGATTGGTCACCTAGGGGTGAAAGGTCGGCTTTTTTAGATGGACGCATTGTCCTGGGCAATTCAAAGCGTCGTTCTAAAACCTTTGGGACGAATACCATGGGGAGACCAATGCGGAAACTGTTGACCACAATCTTTGGTGCGATCTTTTTGGCCATGTTGTTCCTCACAGTCCGGGCCTCGATGGTCCGGCCCGTCTGGGACAACGGGTCCCTGATGCGGGATCCTTGGTTCGTTGCGACATTGGCCGACGCCTACTTCGGCTTTTTGACGTTCTCCGTCTGGGTGGCCTACAAGGAAACCGGCTGGGTTGCCAGAGTTCTCTGGTTCATCGGGATCATGTTGCTCGGGAACTTCGCGATGTCCGCGTACGTGCTGAGAGAACTCTGGACACTCCCCGAGCACGCCACGTCTGCGGAGCAACGAATCCAAGCGGTTCTTCTTCGACGAGCATCGCCGGAATAATATCCCGCCTAAAATGCGCCGTCGTTTCGCCGGTGCCCGCTGGCAAATGAATCCTCCGTCTCAGCAGAACTCTTGTGTCGTCGGCTTCACGACAATGTCCGGCACATGCGCTCGCGGCGGCAACTGGGCGATCGCAACGACCATGGCCGCGATATCCGATGGTTGGAGAATCCGGGCCCGGTGTTCGGGGCCAACCGGCACAGGACGGGCATCGAGAATCGGGGTCTCGACCTCGCCAGGATAAACATTGGTGACGCGGATGCCGTTTTGCCGTTCTTCCAGTCCCACACAGGTTCCCAGCGAGGTCATGGCGAACTTCGAGGCACTGTAGGCCACCCCCCCGAGCAGGCTCGCTCTCAGCCCAGCAATCGACGAGATGTTGACGATCAGTCCATCTTTCCGTTCCCGCATTTGAGGGAGCACAAAGTGGATGGTGTTGAACGCTCCCGTCGCGTTGACCTGCATCAGTTTATCCCAGTCCTCTGGAGCGAGTTCCGCGATCTTCCGTTTCACGATGTTGATCCCGGCACTGTTCAGCAAGATGTCAATCTTGCCAAGTTTCTCGGTCGCCCAGTTGATCAACTCCTCGCACTGAGCCCGGTCGGCCACGTCGGCGGCATGATATTCAATGGTTGGTTCCCCCGAGAATTTTTCGGCGACGGCTTTCAGCTTGTCCTCGCGACGCCCGGAGATGGCGACCTTGGCGCCGGCTTCCGCAAAGGCCAGAGCGCAGCCTTCTCCGATTCCCGTTCCACCGCCTGTGACCAGAACCGACTTTCCTGCGAGTGACATAGCAAGTTTCCTGTGGCAAAACTCAAGAGGATGAGGCAATTGGGACCGAACGAACAACTCGTGGCTCGTGTGTGTCTCTCGAATGCAAACGCCCACTTTAGTAAGGTCTCACGCGCGTTCCAAATGTTCGCCATTTCGAATTCCCGGGAAATCCGATGTCACGGCAGTTCGCCGTCGAAGTTGTTCGCCAGCTCGTCCACGCGGGGCATATTGCTTACTGGGCCGGGGGGTGCGTGCGCGACCTTCTGCGGGGAGAGGATCCCGCTGATTATGATGTCGCGACAAACGCCACGCCGGATCAGGTCCGGGACCTGTTCGGGCGAAGGCGAACGCTGTCGGTCGGGGAGAGCTTTGGGGTCATCATCGTCCTCGGCCCCAAAGGCACCGGCATCCAGGTCGAAGTGGCGACGTTCCGATCGGAAGGAGAATACAAAGACGGCCGCCGTCCCGAATCTGTAGCCTACTGCTCTCCCGAGGAAGATGCCCAGCGAAGGGACTTCACCATCAACGGCATGTTTTACGATCCGCTCGCGGAAGTCGTGCACGACTTTGTGGGCGGCCAGGAGGACATGCGTCGGAAAGTCGTGCGTGCCATCGGCGATCCACATCATCGGATGACCGAGGACAAGTTGCGGATGCTCCGCGCCGTCCGATTTGCCGCCAAGTTTGAGTTCGAACTCGATGCGGTCACGGCAGTTTCCATCCGTGAAATGGCCTCGCAGGTCATCGTGGTCAGCGCGGAACGGATCGCCCAGGAACTCCGCAAGACGTTGGAGAATGTCCATCGCTCCCGTGCCATTCGACTCTTCGAGGAACTCGGACTGCTGGATGTCATCCTTCCCGAGGCTGTCCACGAGACTGTCAATGCCAATCAGGAACGGTGGCAACACATCCTGGAGACCTTGGAAGCACTCGGTCCAGCGTCGTTTGAGACCGCGTTCGCACTACTCCTCTGCGATCTTGATGCGACGGTCAGTCGCCGGGCTCAGAAAGATGCCAGCCATCATGATGTCGTTGGCATTTGTCGACGGCTGAAACTCTCAAACGACGAGACAGACCGCATTCAGTGGCTGGTCGCACATGGCCCTCAAGTTCACAAGGCCCCATCGCTCTCCCTCGCGGAGTTGAAGAGGTTGGCCGCCCATGAGGAATTCTCTGCGTTGATCCACTTGGAGCGCACCTTCTCACAGGTTACCGGCAAAGATCCGGCCCCGTTTGAAAGAATCGACGAGTTTCTCAAGCAGACCTCTCCCAACCAGATTGATCCGCCCGAATTGCTGACGGGACAGGATCTCATCTCCCAGGGACTCAAGCCGGGCAAGATGTTTAAGGAACTGTTAGAAATCGTGCGAGTCGCCCAGTTGAACGAGGAGATTTCCACGAAGGACGAAGCCCTCACGCTTGTGAAAGACCGCTTAGACAGGTAAGAACAAGTCAGTATCCGCGACCCCTCCGGCGAGCGGGGGGACGTCCACTTCCTATCCCTTCGCCTTGTCGATTTTTCGAGACACGGACCAATCCGAGGACAACTCCATGCGTCGTACCATCCCCTTGTTTCTCTGTTGTCTCGCACTGGCGTGTGCCGCCCTCTCGGTTTCGCCGCGGACGTCCGTCGAGGCGGACGCCCTCCAGTCTGGGGGAAAGCTGCAATGGTACAAAGGCAACATGCACACCCACTCCCATTGGAGTGACGGCGACGACTACCTGGAAATGATTGGGGCCTGGTATCGAGACCACGACTATCAGTTTCTCGTCTTCACCGACCACAACATCCTCGCCAATAAGGAACGCTGGGTCGTTGTCGAAAAGACGAAAGGGGGAAAGAAAGCGTACGACAAACTGAAAGCTGCCTATCCGGAGTGGATCGAAGAACGGACCAATGACGACGGGGCTCTGGAAGTCCGCCTCCGCCGCTTTGATGAAGTCTCCGAACGGCTCAATCAGCCCGGGAAGTTTCTATTGATTCAAGGCGAGGAGATCAGTGACAGCTTTCACCGCCATCCGATCCATCTCAATGCCAGCAACGTGAAGGAACTCGTTGCCCCTCGGCATGGCACCAGCATTGCCGAGACCATCCAGAACAATGTCGATGCGGTGATGAATCAACGGGAGCGAACCGGCCAGCCGATGATCATCCACTTGAACCATCCCAACTTCGGCTATGCGGTCACAGCCGAAGATCTCATGCGCATTCAAGGAGAGAAGTTCTTCGAGGTGTACAACGGCCATCCCGGAGTCCATAACTCAGGAGACGAAACGCATGCCTCGACTGAGCGGATCTGGGATATCGTCCTCGCCCAGCGTCTGGGCCGTCTCGATCTTCCCGTGATGTACGGCCTCGCCACGGACGACGGCCACAACTATCACAACATTCCCAGCCGCGCGAGCGAGCCGGGACGAGGCTGGGTGATGGTCCTTGCACAGGAACTGACCGCTGCCGCACTCATCGAGTCCCTGGAGAATGGACACTTCTATTCCTCCAGCGGAGTGGTCCTGGAGTCTGTCAGGTCGGATGGAAAGTCGCTGACCGTCAAGGCTCAGTCTCGCGGCGATGAGACATTCACGTTTGAATTCCTCGGAACACGCAAGTCTACTCCACTGGACGGGGAACCCATCCTCGACAAAGACGGCCAACCTCTCGCGACGACCCACCGTTACAGTGACAAAGTCGGCGAAGTGCTCAAGACCAGTTCCGGAGAATCCGCCACTTACGAATTCGATGGAGACGAGTTGTACGTCCGATGCCGAGTCACCTCCTCACAGAAACATCCGAATCCCTCGGAGATTGGCGAACATGAACGCGCCTGGACACAACCGGTGATTCCAGAGTAGGACACCGTTGAAGACTGAGTCATTGCTTCTGAACATGAGAATACCAGAAGCCTTGTTCTGGCCACTGCAGACGGGCCAAACTACGATGCGAGTTGGCATTCCGTCTAAATCAGTGTGAGGAACTGGTGACTGTTCAGGACTTCGTCAAGTTTTTGGAGAACTTTGCTCCGCCAGGTCTCGCGGAGGAGTGGGACAATACGGGACTGCTCGTCGGCACTCGAAGTGCATCGGTCGAGAAGGCGATCACCTGCTTAACGCTCACTCCCGATGTCGCGGAAGAGGCGATTCAGCAAGAGGCTCAATTGATTGTGAGCCACCATCCGGTTTTGTTTCGGCCCGTTCAACGATTGACGGACGCGACCGCCGAGGGCCGAATGTTGCTCGATCTAATCGCGGCCGGGGTGGCGGTGTACTCGCCGCATACTTCCTTTGATAGTGCCTCCGCTGGAATCAATCAGCAGCTGGCCGAACAATTGAGGCTGACCGAGATCGCTCCCATTCGACCGACTCTTGAGGAAGGGGAGTTGTCCGGACTCGGCAGTGGGCGGTGGGGACGCCTGCGAGAATCGGAAACACTGGCTCAGAGTTTGAGCAGGGTGCGCACGTCACTGAAAGTTCCCCATCTCCAGTATGTCGGGGAGTTGGATCAACCCGTCTCTCAGATCGCGGTCGCCTGCGGATCAGCGGCGGAGTTTCTTCGCGAAGCGGAAAGGCTTGGGTGCGATCTGTTCATTACCGGAGAAGCGAGGTTCCACTCGTTTCTAGAGGCCCGTTCTTTAGGATTGCCGATGGTCATTCTCGGCCACTACGCGTCCGAACGCCCGGCGGTCGAACAATTGGCGAAGGTGCTTCAAGCAGAATTCCCCGCTGCGGAAGTCTGGGCGAGCCGCGTGGAACGGGATCCCGTGCAATGGAGTCTGGAACAGTGAACGAAGAATCGACATCTCAAGAAACAGCGGAATCGGAAGGCCCCTCGGTCATTCGTCCCCCCTTTGAAACTTTTATGGCTCGGGCACTGTGGCTGCGATGTCCTCGCTGTGGAACGGGGGCTCTCTTTCGCAAAGGGTTTCGCATGTTCGACCGTTGCCCAGACTGCGATCTAAACTTCAATCGGGCTCCCGGCTATTACTTGGGATCGACCTATATCAATTACGGGATGACGGCCGTCACGATGACGGCGCTGTTCTTGATTCTCCAGTTTGGCCTGAACATGGACCCCAAGATCCTGTTGTGGGTGTTGATGGCGTATTGCGTGCTGTTGCCCATTGTCATCTTTCGCCACGCCCGGGCGTTCTGGCTGGCATTGGACTGTCACTTCGACAAATCAGTGCTGATTGACGAAGATACACAGTCTGCGGTTCAGTAGATTGGACGTTGAAGAGGTGCCGCGTTGCCCGGAGGGCTTCGGCGAAACGTGAGAAGTCAGATTTGCTGAGAGAACATTCGACAAAACGGCGTCAAGAACGCCGATTTTTCGGGAGAATAATGATGTTACGTTTGCTGCTCGTGCTATTAATGACAATGACGCTTTCTCCGGGTCTCGTGAGCGCTGACGACTCGTTGCTCCGGCATGTCGTCATCCGCTCGACGTTAGGGAACTGCCGCCAGCAATTCACAAAAGAGAAACAAGGCCATGTCGCGTTTCTCGGCGGCTCGATTACCGAGATGAACGGCTACCGCCCAATGGTCGCCGCCGATCTGCAAAAGCGGTTTCCCGAGACGGAGTTTACCTTCACAAATGCGGGGATCGCTTCGACCTGTTCTTCCACAGGTGCGTTCCGTGTCTCTGAAGACGTGTTGGTTCAAGGTCCTGTCGATCTGCTCTTTGTTGAATTCGCCGTCAATGATGATCAGGACGCGCATCATTCCCTTGAGGCCAGCCGTCGGGGAATGGAAGGGATTGTTCGTCAGACGCTTCAGCACAATCCGCGTGCCGACATCGTCATGACGTATTTCGTCAACCCGGAGATGCTGGAGCAGACGCAACAGGGTAAGACGCCAGTCCCCGTGCAGGCGCACAATCAGGTCGCGGAGCATTATGGCCTCAACACGATCGTGCTGACGGAAGAACTGGCCAACCAAATCCAGGAAGGCACCATCACCTGGGAGAAATACGGAGGCACGCACCCGGCGCCAGCGGGGAATGCGATTCCAGCCGCGATGATCAATGCGATGTTTGACCAAATCGCCAACGATTTGGACGCGGCCCCATCCCAGCGAGCGAGTAAACTTCCGGAACCGCTGGATCCACTTTGTTATGACCGCGGTCGCTTTTTAGCGAAAGATGCCGTTTCCCTCAGTCCAGGTTGGTCACATGAAATCCCGGATTGGAAGTCCATCCCTGGAAGTTTTCGCAACCGGTTCGGCGAACAGCCACTGTATGTGACGACAATGCCCGGAGCGAAATTGACCGTCAACTTTGAAGGCCAGGCATTCGGTGTGTATGTCCTTGCGGGGCCAGATGCTGGGACGCTCGCCTGTCAACTTGATGGGGGAGCCGCGAAGACCATTGATCTCTATCACCATTACAGCCAGGGGCTCCACTATCCCCGGACCGTGATGTTCTTCACGGACCTTCCCTCCGGTCGACATACGGCGACCATCTGGTTGGCCGAACCCACCACGTCAACGCGACCGGCCAACGCCGCTCGTATCCTCCAGTTCGTCGCCAACTAACGCCCCCCTGGCGAGCGGGGAGCGTCAACTCCCTGACTCTTCATCGTTGGGATGTTCCATCGTCTCCGAGTTCCTTGATCGAGTCGAATTTGCCTCAGCCCTCGCCTTTGTTGATCTGCTTCGATCAGCTTCCCGCCTGGCGGTTGGGGTGCTATGGCCAATTCCATGAATCCACACCGACATTTGACGATCTGGCCGCGCAAAGCACGGTGTTCGACCGCTACTTCGTCTCGCCGATGGAGCCAAGTTTGCTCGACCAACTTGCCAACCGTTGTCCCGATCTGGCCGTTCTGCGAATCGGCGATCATGACGCGGATGTCGCGCCAGCGGACCTGCTCAACGATCCCCCCGCAAAACACGTGGCTTCATTTCTCGGCGAACCCTCCCCTCTGAGAGTTCTTCTCATCAAGGGGCTTCCCGTTCTTCCATGGAACGAAGACGATGGGGACGTGCCGTCAGTCTCGATCGAAGATGTCATCCTCCGCCAACTCCTGGAGATTCTGTTACCAATTCTGGACGACGACCAGATGGTGATCGTGACCGCTCTGCGGGGCGACGTGACAACCGATCCCACGGCGAATCCGGACTGGCTGAAGTCGGTCGGCGAGGCGGCGGTGCATGTTCCGTTGATCATCCATGCCGAAACCACCAGCAGTGCTGATCGAGAGTCGCGAATGCTGACGCCAGCGGACTTGATCGATTTTCTGGTCCCCGCAGACAAGACATCCTCTCCGTCACTGGCCGAATGGCGAGACGGCATCCCCGATCAATCTCTGTCCTACTCCTCGCTTCATGCGAAAGCGATAAGAACCGAGCACTGGACGCTGGTCGAGAGAACTTCTGGCGACAACGATGAACTCAGCGATCTGGAAGAACCGGACGTCCGATTGTTCCATTACCCCGAGGATCCCTGGCTCGTCCGCGACGTGGTCGGCGAATACTTCGAACTCGTAGAAAGTTATCGGCAGACGGGCAGGATTGAGCCGATTCAATCAGAGTCAGGATCAAACTGACTCAAGATACATGATCTCAGAACGTTCTAAGGATCCGCCTCCAGTCTGTGCGTTCTGGTTCCATTTCGATGACGGACCCAAACACTCCTGATAACATTGAAACGTCCTTTTGTCTTTTGTGTCCGCGAGTTTCTCACAATGCGTGTTGCTCGACCAATTCGATTTGTCGTCTGGATGGGAGTCGTACTGGCTGGGGCGTCCGGCTCTTTAGGAGGTGCGGAACCAGAGGAATTTTTTCGGACCCATTGTCTCAAGTGTCATGGAACTGACAAGTCCGAGGGAGAATTGCGAATCGACCAACTGGGCTCTCCGCGTCTGGAGACAATGGAAACCTGGTCGACGATTCTGGAGAGAGTTGAGTCGGGAGATATGCCACCACAGGGAGCGACTCACCCGGATCAGGAGACTCGACAGCAGTTTGTGAAATGGCTGAGCGCAAAGATCGCACAGATTTCGCGGCCTGTCCCGGCTCTGCGACGGATGAACCGCGTCGAGTACGAAAATACCGTGCATGACCTGTTGGGGATCGATGTCCCCTTGGCCGATCTCCTTCCCGAGGACAGTCAGGTCCAAGGGTTCGACAATGTCGCGGGAGGACTGGGGATTTCCTCCATTCTGATGGAACGGTATCTCGAAGCGGCCGATGTCGCATTTGAAGCCACCATTCGTCGAATCAAACCACTCCCGCCCCAGACGAGACGGGCCGAGTTGATGCTTCTAAAGGACAACATCTCGTCCGTCGAAGGAAACAAAGGAGGTGTGATCGCGTCCGCCGGGGCGTTTGTCGATTTCACTCCCGGCTGGCCTCCCGCCCGCGTCGACTCCGCTCATCCGATCGAAGATGGAGTTTATCGCTGCCGCGTCGCTGTCTGGCCGCATGATCCCGGAGATCACCGCACGTTGACCGTCGCGATCTTCACCGGTCCGTTATTCGGTCCAGGGAAACGGGTGTTCCAAGGGATGTTCGACGTCACCGGCACTCCCGACGAACCACGGATTATCGAATTCACAACATTCCTCAAAGAATCTCACGCGCTGCACATTCTGCCCTGGATCTACCCCGAACATGTCACGTGGAGGGACAAGCATGAATCTCGACCGGGCGTGGCGATCGCGTGGGCGGAGACTTTTGGCCCGTTGGATCAGGAGTTCCCGGCAAAATCGCAACGCATGCTGTTCGGGGAATCGGACACACTTTCCCTGGTCGAAGGAGAAGGAGTCTACATTCGCCACCGTCGCGGAGTGAAATCTCACTACGTCGAATCCAGCACCCCCGAACAGGATCTCGCACGGATCATCCGCAATCTCGCGCCACGAGCCTTTCGCAGGCCCGTCGACCCGGAATTGACGGACCAGTTCGTTCAGCTGGCACTTTCCCGATTTCAGCAGGGAAGCACGTTTGAGCAGGCGGTTCGAGCGGGCGTCACGGCCGTTCTTTGTTCACCGCATTTTCTGTTACTCAATCAGGAACCGGTTGTCGACGATTACACCATCGCGTCCCGACTGTCGTATTTCCTGTGGTCATCAATGCCGGATGAGGAGTTAATGACTTTGGCGGCCGCAGGCAAACTCAGCGATCCCCGAGTTCGCTTCGCTCAAGTTGAGCGGATGATTGCTGACCCCAAGATCGAACGCTTCATCGACAACTTCACCGGCCAATGGCTCGACCTCCGGGAAATCGAATTCACCACTCCGGACAAAAAACTGTATCCGGAGTACGACGAACTGCTGCTGAGATCGATGCTCGCGGAGACGCGGGGATTCTTTCGCCACCTTCTCCAGGAAGATCTCAGCGTCCTCAACTTCGTTGACTCCGACTTCGCCATTCTCAACCAGCGAATGGCCGAGCACTACGGCATTCCCGGCGTCCGTGGACATGAAGAGTTTCGCGTGGTCGAACTCCCCGATGAGAGTATTCGCGGTGGGATTTTGACACACGCCAGCGTCCTGAAAGTCACCGCCAACGGTACCACCACCTCCCCGGTCGTTCGCGGAGCATGGGTTCTGGATCATTTATTGGGGCAACCCGCTCCGCCGCCTCCGCCGGGCGTCCCTGCCGTGGAACCGGACATTCGCGGAGCGACCACGATTCGCGAGCAGTTGAAGTTGCATCGCGAGAATGAATCGTGCAATCGCTGCCATGCCCGAATCGACCCTCCCGGATTTGCACTCGAAGAGTTTGATGTCATCGGCGGCCACCGGGATTGGTATCGTTCGCTGGAAGGGAAGGGGCCTCGCATCGAAAAGACAAATTACTACGCTGGCCTGCCCGTCGAATCACATGGCCGACTGACCGATGGCCGCCAGTTCGAGAGGTTTGCGGATTTTCGCGAACAACTGCTCGAACAACCGGAGACCGTTGTGCGAGCGATCGCCACAAAGTTGCTGGTCTACGGCTGTGGGCGACCCGTGGGTCCGGGAGAGCGAGCGTCCGTGGATGCCGTGGTGGACGATGCCGCAAAACATGACAACGGCCTCCGTTCCCTGATTCACGGCGTTGTGGAAAGCGAACTGTTTCACCGTCCGTGACCGCAGAACCGGGGAGCACCGGCGAGACAAACAGACAGAACACGAATCATCATCGATCTCGACAATTCGGAAACAAACATGTCAACTTTCAAATTCGGGCGACGGACATTTCTGCGAGCTTCCGGGGTCGCCTTGGGACTTCCCTTGTTGCAAGGCATGCTGCCTCACGCGACCCATGGCGCTCCGACTGACGGAGAAGCCCGGCGAATGGTCGCCATCTGTGCGCCGCTGGGGATTCATACGCCCCATCTCTTTCCGGAGAAAGCGGGCAAGGATTACGAAGCGACGCCGTATTTGGAGCCGCTGCAGCCGATTCGTGACAAGTTCAGCGTGATCTCTGGACTGATGCATCCCATGGTCGATGGCGGGCACTCCGCGGAA
Source organism: Planctomycetaceae bacterium (assembly GCA_020426125.1). Classification (GTDB taxonomy): domain Bacteria; phylum Planctomycetota; class Planctomycetia; order Planctomycetales; family Planctomycetaceae; genus HKST-UBA70. Next base: position 3,001 of record JAGQQQ010000196.1, on the reverse strand, counting down.
AAGAGTTTTCTCACCGGCGCCGCCCATCCTGGCCAGCCGAGCTTTCGGAACACGATCTCGTTGGACCAGTTCGCCGCCGAACGGATCGGACACAAAACGCGGTTCCCCTTTCTCTCGCTTTCGGGAGGAAATGGGGGGATGTCCTATACTCGCTCGGGAGTTCTGATCCCGGCTGAAAGTCGACCGTCGCGAGTCTTTCAGCAACTGTTCATGGAAGGTTCCGCCTCTGAAAAGGCCGCTCAAATGCGGAGAATCAAAGATGGCCAAAGCATCCTCGATCTCGTCGGTGCCCAGACTCGCAGGATTCAAAGCCGCACGAGCCGGGAGGATCAACAGACGCTCGATCAATACTTCACCAGCGTCCGCGAACTCGAAGAGCGACTCGTTCGTGCGGAGGACTGGGCTCAGCGCCCCAAGCCCACCGTGGACCAGAAACCTCCTACCGATATTGAAGACCGGGCCAACTTCACCGGCCGGATGAAGCTGCTACTTGATCTGATCGCCCTCGCTCTTCAAACCGATTCCACGCGGCTGATCACGCTCAAAGGCCCGGGCGGCAATGAGGTCGTGAATCTGCGTGGCGTTGACGATGGCTGGCACAACCTCAGCCACCACGGCCGCTCGCCGGAAAAAATCGAGCAACTCGCCATCATCGAGAAGGAAGAGATGCGACTATTCAGCGAATTCTTGCAGACGCTCGAATCCCTTCGCGAGGGGGAACGGTCCGTGCTCGATCAGACCGCTGTGCTGTTCGGGTCCAATCTCGGCAATGCGTCCAGCCACAACAACAGCAATCTTCCGATTGTCGTCGCCGGCGGACGGTTCCAACACGGCCAGCACTTGGCGTTTGATCCGGATCGGTCGCCGCCACTTTCGAACGTGTTCGTCTCGTTTCTGCAGCATCTCCAATTGGAGGTAGACCAGTTCTCGACCGGTGCGAGCACCCTGACTGGACTTTCCTGACAGGAATCCATCGGCAAGGTTCGACCTTTCCACAGGAACGTTACTTCTCGGACTCGACCCGACGAACAATTTCCTCGGGGAGGTACCCATCCTCCGTCCAACCTCTTTGTCGGTTATAGAGGTGGATTCGCTGGTGAAATTCCTCTCGCGAGAGAATGGCCCCCTGGCTGGCCCCTTCCGGAATAGGAGACTGGAAGAATCTCTCAGGGAGGCGATCCTCATCGGGAGTCCAACCTTGCCGGATGTTGAAAAGTTTTTTCGCGGAGATGATTCTCGAGGCCGTTTCCTCAAGTTCATTGGCTGAGACATCCCAGCCGGTGATCAGCGAGAGCATGCAAGCCATTTCGCCAAAGCGGTCCTCCAACGCGCCTCGAAGGAATTTGCAAAGGATGAGAGAGTCCAGAATCGCCGCCTCATTTTCCGTGGCAATCGCAAGCTGAACGGAAGCTTTGCCGGGATGGAACCGGTCAACCTGCTCCGAGAAATCGACCTGATAGGCTCCGGAACGGTTGTGGTCCGCGCCTCGCGTGCCAACCGCGAAACCGAGGGCCATGGTCTGCAACGCACGAGGATCGTATCCGGGGAGTTCGAGACCTTTGACATGCGATGCGAATTCCTCGCTTCCCTGTCCGATCCGCTGCGAAGCGATGCGGACCCCGTCCGCGAGGATTTCCCCAATTCCTCTTCGGTGGGAGATCGCTTCCAATGCCTTCATTAACGCGGTCGGGGATCCGAATCGCAATCCGGGGGCGTCGATCATACCCCGTTCGGCGCATTCCATGGCAAACGCGATCGTGACCCCGGCACTGACGGTATCCATTCCCATTTCGTCGCAGAATCCGGACGCGACCAAAACGGCTTCCGGGTCAGACACTCCGCACAACGGTCCGAGAGCAAACAGGTTTTCGTACTCCATCCGAACCGGAACAGAGTCCTTCTCCGAACGGGGAAAAAGGTGTTCACATCCAATCGTACATGCCGCGCAGCTTGAACGGATCCGTTCACGTGATGAATGTTCAAACGCGAGGAAGTCCGCTTCTGGAAAAACGGTTGTCTGGAAGTTGCGAGTCGGCAACGTGCCCAGCCGATTAAACGTCAGCAGGTTGCCGACGGTTCCGAGTTCGCGGTATTTCGCAGTCGCTTCTCCGACGGACTTTTTTGAGAGTTCGCGACTGTACGCGACGAGTTCTTTGGGCTTAGCGAAATCTACCAAACGATCCCCGGAGACGGCGATGGCTTTGAGCCGCTTGGCTCCCATGACCGCGCCGAGTCCGCCCCGGCCGGCGTGCCGACCATCGTTTGAGATGGTCGCGAACCGGACCAGGTTTTCTCCGCCGGGACCAATCGCCGCCACACGAAACGGATTGCCGAGTTGCGAACGGATGCGTCGGCCCGCCTCCTCACTCGACGCACCTTTGAGATGTGTCGCCGACAAAAAAGAAACTCCCTCTGGAGTGATGACCAGGGTTGTGAAGTCCTGGGAGTGTCCTGTGATGCACAGGGCATCATACCCCGTTTTTTTGCCGGCAATCGCGAAGTGGGATGACGACAGGGAATCGTTGATGCGTTGTGTCAGCGGGCTCTTCGCAAGAATGGAAAACTTGGCAGAAGTCGTCAGCGGGCTCCCCACCAGTGGACTAAAAACGAACAGCAGGGGGGCATCCGCGGCGAACGGATCGACTCCTGGAGGGCACTCTTGAAGCAAGATCCAAGCCCCCAGGCCACCGCCCCCGATGAAGGCCCGTAAGACACTTTCTTCGATCGGAACGGACGTCGCCCGCTGAGTGGTCAAATCCACACGGAGGTAACAGCCGTGATATCCGGGAGTCATGATTCCTGAAACCCCAGGACTCGTCGCCCTTCGATTCGCAGTTCCCCCGATAAAACGGCCTGAATCGCTCTCGGATACAGTTCGCATTCCGCTTCGAAAACTCGCGCGGCCAGGGATTCCGGTGTATCCCCGTCTAACACGGGAACCACGCTCTGGCCGATGATTGGTCCGTGGTCATATTCATTGTCGCAGAAATGGACAGTACAC